>JABMRG010000088.1 GCA_013202935.1 Candidatus Omnitrophota bacterium | reverse complement strand
TGGCTGTTCCATAGACCTCAGATGTAGAGGTAACGATAACTCTCTTTACCTTATTATCCCTTGCTGCCTGTAAGATATTCAGCGTACCCTTTATATTTGTATCTATATAGGAGTCTGGAGAATGATACGAAAAGGGTATGCCTATTAATGCTGCAAGATGAAAAACAATATCTATATTTTTCATGGCATTTCTTATGCCGTTAGGATCCCTTACATCACCTAGAAAAATATCTATTCTTTTCTGCTTACTTTTATCAAAGCTGTCAAGCCAACCCCATGAATTGAATGAATTATACAGGATAAAGGCCCTGACCTTGCAGCCTGATTCCAAGAGGGACTCTACCAGGTGGCTTCCGATAAAACCCTCTGACCCGGTCACCAGTACTCTTTTACCTTTAAGATTCATTTTTTACCTCTGCTAATTTTTTTGATTCTATGTTTGCCTTTGGTTTTCTGAAATAACTGTTAACATAAATTAGGCCTGATGCCTTATACCAGCCATATAAATTATCATCGCTGATATTGAAACGTTTATATACTGACTTTATAAGACGTATCTGCTCATCATTCAACTCCAGAACAAGCTCTCCGGGGGCCTGCAACTTATAAGATGAGATTGGCTTACTAAAATTATCATTTATCCATGCTGTAATATTATGAGTTACGGAAAATGCAACCGATCTTTTTATATCTTTTTGATTAAAGATATCGGATAACTTTGCCATAATAAACATCCTTATATCCTTGAGCTCTGCTGTTATATCCCTTCCTCTTTGCGGATATTTCCCTAAAAGATACTGCTCTGCCATATCAAAGAAATAGTTCACATAATCTTTAAAATACAAGAAGGACCCTGCAACAGTGCATTTCTGCATAAGGTTATTGCCCCTCTCGCCGGTAAGAAGTTTATTGTAATTTTCTTCTTTTGAATAATAGCCGATTATATCCTCTGGCGAATTCCATAGTTCCGAATGGGCCTCTTCTACGTATTCTTTGAAGTGGCCTGGTGACTCTGAAGATCGGTTCCTTAAATCCTCAAATACATATACCAACCAATCTATCAGCTTAACGTTACTCTGTTTTATATACCTAAGCAGTTCTTTATATATATCATTATTAAGCAGCAACCTTAGCAGCCCGTGAAAACTTCTGAAATATATATAGTCATCAAATTTGTAGCTATTTGTTCCTACCACTACCCTCTCTATCTCAAAACTATAATTACCATCAATTTTACCGAAATTCCTAGGTATAAGCCTGTAGCGAATATCGTATTTGAACTTCCTGTGCGCTTCCTCAGAATCAAGCTCTGTGCCATCCAGCAGCATAAGCGTAAAAGGTTCAACATAGTCAAAATCGCAATTTAGCATGTCTTCGATCGTGTGTATGTGCGTCTCTCTGGTCTCATATGGAAGGCCTGTGATAATTTCAGCATCCGCTATGTTGTCTGCTTTATGCACTTCAGCAACATATTCTGCTAGCTGTTTCAGATCAGTAGGTGTGCGTTTGATATTTTTAAGAACCTTGGAATCAGTCGATTGCGATGGGAAGCAATAGGTTACACCTTTAACCTTTGATAGGTTCTTCACAAGTTCTGCACGATTACCCTTCCCGAAATATGCGCTTAATATCCTCGGATAATTACATTCCTGTTGCAGCCTGTATATAAAATCTATTGTTTTTTTATCTCTAGGATAAAGGCCGAAGTTTGAGTCACATAATACCAGATCAAATACATTATTTTTTAATGCTATATCTGTTATATACCTAAGCTCTGCCTCAATCCTCTCCTGGCTGAAGAAACCCATGCTGCATCTATTCTGCTCATTGGATGCCCAGCAGTAACCGCATGTAAAGGGGCATCCCCTGGTTGTCTGGACCATAGGAGAGAATTTTCCATCTTCGATAAACCTATCCAACATGCCACCAAGGTAAGGTGATGGGAAAATATCCAGGTCCTTGGGGCGCTTTACGCTGCTACCTATAATAACCTTCTCTTTCTTATTTCTATAAATACAGCCGTCTATAGGGGCACTTCCTGAGAGTATATTATCAATTCCTGATTGCAGGTATTGATTAAGCAGGTTTGAAAAAGGTATTTCGCCGTCATAAGGTATGAAAAAGTCTACCTGCGGGTTTCTTTCAAAAAAGAGTTTCTGTCTTTTCTCATCCAGTGGAAAGGCAGGACCTCCCAGGACTGTTGCAACAGCCGGATGTTTCTCTTTTATCAGTTTGGCCGCAAGTAAAACCAGGCTCTTATTCCAGACATAGCATGAGCCGGCAAATATATCAGGCGGCTCAGACTCGACCGCCTTCAAGAGATTCTCAGGATATTTAAATATCCTGATATCACACTCGTTGCCGTAGAGAGACCTTGCATAAGCAGCTACATAGCCGCATCCCAGCGGAGTAAGGTCAGAAGATACAACGAGTGTATTATATGTAAGATCTGCAAAATAGACTTTTCTTTTCATAGCTTATAATTTCTTATCATAAAGAGTTTGTAATATAATCAGCTATCCTGTTTGTGGCATTTCCGTCATCGTTATAATTGATAGAAGATATATTGTGCTTAATCTTCTCTTTAACCTCTACCCTAAGGCCCTTTCTCTTA
>JABMRG010000087.1 GCA_013202935.1 Candidatus Omnitrophota bacterium | reverse complement strand
GGGTAAGAGAGTAGATAATCCGGAGACTATTGCGACCGCAATCAGAATAGGAAATCCTGCAAGCTGGAAACAGGCTGAAGCTGCACGGGATGAATCTGGTGGGCTTATAGATATGGTAAGTGACGAGGAGATATTGGAGGCTTATCAGATCCTTGCAAGTAAAGAAGGTATATTTGTTGAGCCTGCGTCTGCTGCATCTATAGCAGGCCTGCTAAAGTTATTTGAACAAGGATATTTTAACGAACAACGAACAACGAATAACAAACAACGGCCCACTCGTGTCGTTTGCATTTTAACCGGCCACGGACTCAAGGATCCAGACAGGGCTATAAAGGTTATTAAAGAGCCGAAGGTAATTCCTGCTGATCTTGATGCGGTGGTTAAGGAGATAGGACTCTGATGAAATATATAGTTTTGGTTGGTGATGGCATGGCAGACAGGCCGCTAAAAGAGTTTGATGATAAGACACCATTAGAGGTCGCACGCATGCCAAATATGAATTATATAGCAAAAGAAGGTACCGTAGGTTGTACCGTCACTGTGCCGCAGGGGCTTTCACCTGCGAGTGATGTTGCGAATATGGCTTTGTTGGGGTATGACCCGCGTAAGTATTATAGTGGCAGGGGGCCTCTTGAGGCTGCGAATATGGGCGTTGTACTAAAGGAGAATGATGTAGCCTTCAGGTGTAATGTCGTTACTGTATCAGATGATAAGATGGCCGATTATTCGGCAGGCCATATAACAAATAAAGAGGCGCATGTTATTATTGACTTTGTGAATAAGAGGTTAGGTTCTGAGGCCATAAGGTTTTATCCAGGGGTAAGCTACCGTCATTTAGCAGTCATAAACTCCAAAAAGGCAAAGCTGAAAAAAGAGGACCTGATTAATGCCATATGCACCCCACCACATGATATTTTAGGCAAACCTATAGCAAGGTACCTGCCTCGTGGTGCAGCAAGCGGCTTTCTAACAGACCTTATGCTTAAGTCGCAGGATATCTTAGCTTCCCACGATGTAAATAGGGTGCGCGTTGACCTGAAGGAGAATCCTGCAAACATGATATGGTTATGGGGCCAAGGTATAAAACCGACTATGCCTCTATTTAGCAAAAAGTATAACTTAAAAGGCTCTATTATATCAGCAGTGGACCTTATAAAGGGGATGGGTAAGATAATAGATTTAGAGCCTATAGACGTGCCAGGTGCCACAGGCTACTATGATACAGATTATCAGGCCAAGGCGGACTATGCACTGAACTCTTTAAAGAAAAAAGATTTTGTATTTATCCATGTTGAGGCGCCTGATGAAGCTGGCCATAATGGTGACGTGAGGCAGAAGCTGCTTGCTATTGAGAATTTTGATAAGATGGTCGTCGGTACTGTATTGAATCATTTTAAGGAAACAAAAGAGGATTTTAGGGTCCTTGTAGTTCCTGACCATGCTACACCTATCTCAGTAAGGACGCATACCAATGACCCGGTACCGTTTGCAATGTACGGCGCAGGGATAAAGAAGGATTCTATAAAGTCATACAGTGAGGTAGAGGCTAAAAAGAGCAAACTCTTTATCGAAGATGGTTATAAACTGATGGATAGATTTTTGAAAGAATGAACTCACTTGTTCTGGTAGCTGGAGCGGGATTTTTATTCTGGCTTGGGTATATTATATATGCTGACCGTATCCAGAAGCTGTTTAAGCCGGATGCACATAGAAAGACCCCAGCTCATACAGAATACATATTAAGGCTGGAAATGGATTATTATTATCAGTTGCGGTTGTTTTGCTGGTATTAGGTTTTGTTGTATTATATGAGGCGATATTTGTTGGAATAAGGAATTATAAACGGAGGCACCATGAGTAAATTATCTAAACTTATTGTTCAAAAGTACGGCGGTACCAGCGTTGCAGATATAGGCCGGATAAAAGAGGTAGCAAAAAGGGTTGTGCGTCAGAAAAGAAAAGGTTACAAGATGGTCGTTGTGGTCTCTGCTCTCGGTGATACTACAGATGACCTTATAGACCTAGCGCATAAGATTACAGACTCGCCATCTGAACGGGAGATGGATATGCTTATATCAACAGGTGAGCAGATATCTGTCTCGTTGCTTGCAATGGCGATACATAAATTGGGCTCTCAAGCGATATCTTTTACAGGTGCGCAGGTAGGAATTATTACTGATACATCTCATACAAAGGCGAGGATACTCGATATTAATACAAAGAGGATCGAACAGGAGCTTAAGAAGGGCAAGGTGGTAATAGTCGCAGGTTTCCAGGGTATAACCATGACCCAGGATATTACGACCCTTGGACGTGGCGGTTCAAACCTTACAGCAGTAGCTTTGGCAAAGGCACTGGGCGCAAAGGTTTGTGAGATGTATACAGATGTTGAGGGTGTCTATACCGCAGATCCGAGGATTGTGCCTGGTGCGCGTAAACTTTCACGTATTAGCTATGAGGAGATGCTTGAGTTTGCATCAGCAGGGGCGCAGGTTTTACAGCCACGATCTGTCGAGGTTGCAAAAAAATTCAACGTTCCTATACATGTACGTTCCAGTTTTTCTAATAAAAAAGGCACGATAATTTCTAAGGAGGTCAAGGCTATGGAAGATATAGTTGTAAGCGGCGTAACTGTGAATAAGAATGAGGCAAAGATCACTATGTGCGATGTTCCTGATAAGCCGGGGATAGCGGCAAGAATATTTAAGAGGATAGCTCAGTCGAACATCAATATCGATATGATTATTCAGAATGTAAGTCGTACCGGCTATACAGATATGTCATTTACTGTACCACAACGCGATAAGAATAAGACCCTAAGGGTGGCAAGAGAGGTCTCCAGGAAAATAGGTGCAGGCGATGTTACATTTAATGAAAAAATCGCTAAGGTATCTGTTGTTGGAATAGGTATGCGCAGCCACTCAGGTATCGCATCTAAGATGTTCTCTGCGCTAGCACGCAAGAAGATAAATATTGGGATGATATCGACTAGTGAGATCAAGATATCCTGTGTTATCAATGAGAAGAATGCAGCCAAGGCGGTTAAGGCTATACATAAGGAATTTGGCTTAGGGAAGAGGTGAGATAAATGCAAAAGGTTATACTTTATGATACAACATTGAGGGATGGCTCTCAGATGGAGGGTATCTCTCTGACTGTAAATGATAAGCTGAGAATTGCGGAAAAGCTGGATGATCTGGGAATAGATTATATCGAGGGAGGCTGGCCCGGCTCAAACCCAAAGGATATGGAGTTTTTTAAAAAGGCCAAAAAGCTCAAGCTAAAACACTCAAAGATCACAGCCTTTGGTTCAACAAGAAGGCCGCATATAAGCCCAGCTAAAGATGCCAATGTAAAGGCGCTCTTAAAGGCAGGCTCTAGCGTTATTACTATCTTTGGCAAGAGCTGGGATCTTCATGTAAGGGAAATATTAAAGACTTCTTTGGATGAGAACCTTAAGATGATCAAAGATACCGTCAGTTACCTTAAATCAAAGAAGAAAAAGGTATTCTTCGATGCAGAGCACTTTTTTGATGGTTATCGCCATAATCCTGACTATGCGCTAAGTACAATTCTGACTGCACAAGAGGCAGGAGCTGAGGCAGTGATTCTTTGTGATACTAACGGTGGTATGCTTACAAATGACCTTGAAAGGGTTGTTATGGAGGTAAGGCCAAGGGTTAAGGTATCATATGGAATCCATTGTCATAATGACAGTGAGATGGCGGTTGCTAATTCTGTTGCAGCTGTGATGGCAGGATGCGACCACGTGCAGGGAACTATCAATGGTTATGGGGAGCGATGCGGGAATGCGAATCTATGTTCTATCATCCCCGCTCTTAAGGTAAAGCTTGGCATAACATCTATCTCTGATAATAAGCTAAAAGAACTTACAGAGGTATCGCACTATGTTGCTGAAGTCTGCAACATGAAGCAGTTTGACACGCAGCCTTTTGTAGGCCTAAGCGCGTTTGCCCATAAAGGTGGAGTCCATGTAAACGCTGTCTTAAAAAGAACAGAATCATATGAGCATATGGAACCGCAAATTGTCGGAAACAGAAGGCGTATTCTTGTGTCAGAGCTTTCTGGCAAGAGCACACTCTTGACAAAGGCAGAAGATCTTAATCTTGGGCTTAAAAAGGATAGTCCGCATACTAAGAAGATCTTAAAGCTTCTACAGGATTTGGAGTATGAGGGGTATCATTTTGAGGCAGCAGAAGCATCTTTTGAGCTACTGCTTAAGCGGCATATGAAGAAGTTTAAGAAGTTCTTTGAGCTTGAAGGCTTTCGCGTGATAAATGAGAAGGATGACAAGGGTAATCTCTATTCAGAAGCAACTATCAAGGTAAAGGTAAAGGGCAAGGTAAAACATACTGGGTGCGAGGGAGACGGCCCTGTAAATGCATTAGATGGTGCTATAAGGAAGGCGTTGGTAGGATTCTATCCAAAATTGGCAGATATGCACCTGTCTGATTTTAAGGTGCGCGTCTTAGATGAGAAAGCTGGTACTGCTGCCAAGGTACGCGTTCTTATTCAGTCGCAGGATAAAGAAAAGTCCTGGTGGACTATTGGTGTGTCTGAGAATATTATCGAGGCCTGCTGGCAGGCCCTTGTAGACAGCGTTGAATACAAACTATTAAAAGGATAGATAATAACATCAGCAAGTTACAATCTAACACTGGGGACACTTCACATTGATTTTATACATGGTAAAGTAAGTGAAGTGTCCCCATGCTGACAGTAAACTGTCCCCATGCTGATTATACTATTATGAAAGAATTATCCAAACAATACAATCCAAAAGAGACTGAAGGCAGGATATACAAATTCTGGGAAGATAAGGGTTTGTTCAGTGCCGAGGTCTCACAAGAGAAGAAACCTTACTCTATTGTCATACCCCCGCCAAACATTACCGGTATACTTCATATGGGCCATGCCTTAAATAATACTATCCAGGATATCCTTATCCGTTACAAAAAGATGCAAGGGTACGAGACACTCTGGATGCCTGGAACAGACCATGCCGGTATTGCTACCCAGAATGTAGTAGAGAGAAAGCTTTCAAAAGAAGGCAAGAAGCGCCATGACCTTGGTAGGGAGAAATTTATAGATGAGGTATGGAAGTGGCAGAAAGAATATGGCGGAACTATTATAAAACAGTTAAGGCGATTGGGCTCATCATGTGACTGGCGAAGAGAGCGCTTTACAATGGATGAAGGATTATCCAAAGCTGTAGTTGAGGTATTTATACAGCTATATAAGAAAGGGCTTATTTATAGAGGAAACTATATTATAAACTGGTGCCCGAGATGCCAGACAGCCCTCTCTGATGAGGAAGCAGAGCATAGAGAACTTGATGGGCACCTCTATTATATCAAATATCCTATTAAAGGTTCGAAGGAGCATATTACTGTTGCGACAACAAGGCCTGAGACAATGCTTGGGGATACAGCAGTTGCTGTAAACCCGAAGGATAAAAGATATAAGTCCCTAATAGGCGGCGCAGTAATATTGCCCGTTATAAATAAAGAGCTTAAGGTAATCGCAGACGATTTGGTTGATCCTAAGTTTGGAACAGGTATTGTAAAGGTTACGCCTGCGCATGATCCTAATGACTTTTTGATGGGCAAAAAACACAACCTTGAAGAAGTAAACATTATGCGCCCAGATGGGGTGCTTAATGAAATGGCGGGTGAATTTGAGGGTATGGACAGGTTTGAGGCTCGCGAGGCCCTGCTTGAGGTATTAAAAGAGAAGAAACTTCTTGAAAAAGTCGAGCCGCATAAGCATGCGGTAGGCCATTGTTATCGCTGTCATACAGTTGTTGAGCCTTACCTTTCAAAGCAATGGTTTGTTAAGATGAAACCCTTAGCAGAACCTGCAATCAAGGCGGTAGAGAAGGGTAAGCTCAAATTTTATCCAGACAGATGGACAAAGGTCTATCTTGAATGGATGAATAATATAAGAGACTGGTGCATAAGCCGCCAGATATGGTGGGGGCACAGGATACCTGTATATTATTGCCAGAAATGCCAGGAGCAGGGAGAAGATAAAGGTGTTATAGTAGCTGTGGATAAGCCAGGTGAATGCCCTGATTGTAGTAGTACAAATATGGTACAAGACCCTGACGTGCTTGATACGTGGTTCTCGTCATGGTTGTGGCCATTCTCTACACTTGGCTGGCCTTTTAATAAGGCGACTGATAGAAGTAAGGAAGAGTTTGAATATTTTTACCCGACATCCTGCCTGGTTACAGCACAGGAGATAATATTTTTCTGGGTTGCCAGGATGATTATGGCAGGCCTGGAGTTTTGTGGAGATGTTCCATTCGAAGATGTATATATCCACGGAACAGTGCGCGACGACACAGGTACAAAGATGTCAAAATCTCTTGGTAATGTTATAGACCCCATAGAGATTATAGACGAGTTTGGTGCAGACGCGTTACGGTTCAGTATTATATCTATAACTGCTGTAGGGCAGGACGTTTTCTTGTCAAGGCAGAGGTTTGAGATGGGCCGCAACTTCGCCAACAAGATCTGGAACGTATCCCGGTTCCTACTTATAAATCTTAAAGGTGACGTCAACAAGAGCTTATGCGGATTTTTTGCAAAGGGCACATTGTCGCTTCACGATAGATGGATATTGAGCAGCTTATACAGGACCATAGGGGCTGTTGAGAAGGCTATCACTTCCTATAAGTTTAATGAGGCAGCCAACCTTTTGTATGAGTTTATATGGCATAAATATTGTGACTGGTATGTTGAGATAGCAAAATCGAGCATAGATAAAATGGGTACACAACTTATCTTGTTTAAGGTTCTCGAGAAGTCACTTAGAATGCTACACCCATTTATGCCTTTTATTACTGAGGAGATATGGCAAAAGATTGGCATGGAAGAACCGATTATGCAGTCAGGCTTGCCTCACATCCAAAAGCAGATGATCGATGAGAAAAGCGAAAAGTCCATGGAAAGAATAATAGAGATTATTGTTGCTATACGCAACATAAGGGCTGAAATGAATATACCTCACAAGTTGGAGCTTGATGCTATAATTTCAACCAAGGAAAAGGATGTCAAAAAGTACGAGAGCGAACTTAAGGTTTATACAAAAAGGCTCTCCAACATAAAAGAATTAACAATAGAAAAACTCAAAAAACGCCCAAAACTGAGCGCGTCTAGTGTGCTTGATTTTTGTGAGATATTTATACCACTTGAAGGTGTTATAGATATTAATGTTGAGATGGAAAGGCTTCAAAAAAGATTAAAAGAGCACGAGTCTCTGCTTTTCTCTGTTGCGAAAAAATTAAGCAATAAGGATTTTATCCAAAGGGCACCGAAGGATATTGTTGAGAAAGAGAAAGGGAGAGAAGAGATGCTTAAAGATAAGCTAACGCGCATTAAAGCCAACATCAAGAGCCTCGCCTGAGCCATGCCTCTGATTCGAATTAATAAACTTTTATCGCAATGCGGTATTGCCTCTCGACGAAAAGCGGATGAGCTGATCAGGCAAGGGGCTGTTTCAATAAACGGAAAGGTTCTTTCACGGCTAGGAGTTATTGTAGACACAAATATAGATGCCGTTAGCGTGAAAGGGGAAAAGCTTAAACTTAAGCAGGCTAAAGGGTATTCATACTTCTTGCTCAATAAGCCCAAGGACTGCATAACTACCCTAAGGGATACCCATAATAGGCGAACTGTAATGGAGTTGCTGCCTAAGGCGCGAGGTCTTTTCCCTGTAGGCAGGCTTGATAAGGATACAACAGGACTTTTACTGGCAACCAATGATGGAGAATTAGCGCACCGGCTTATGCACCCAAGGCATGAAATCAAAAAGCGTTATGAAGTTGAGGTTGAAGGCTCCTTTAGGGAAAAAGATTCAGAGCGCCTGGGGAAGGGAGTTGATATAGGCGATAAGCGGTTGTCTGTTTGTAAGATCTTAGATACAAAAAAAGATAAAACCGCGACAATGGTTACGCTTGAAATTCACGAGGGCAGAAAGAGGCAGATTAGAAGGATGTTTCAGGCCCTTGGCTATAAGGTAAAGAATTTAAAAAGAGTGGTTTACGCAGGCCTTGAGTTGGATATAAGAGAAGGTAGCTGCAGAAATTTAACCGAAAAAGAGGTTATGCTGCTTAAGAAAGAGGTAGGGTTGTTATGATTGCAGATGCTGCAATAAAGAGGCTGATACAGCAGGCACTAAAGGAGGATATAGGCCCAAAAGATATCACCAGCAACGCAGTTATGCATAGGGCTAAAAAGGGAAAATTTGTTATGTTAACAAAACAGGAGTGTGTGGTCTGCGGGCTGAGCATTGCTGAAGTTGTGTTTGAGACTGTGGATTCTACAATACACTTTAAGCCGCTTGTTAATGACGGCACAAAGGCGGTTAAGGGAAAAGCCCTTGCTTATATTGACGGAGGATGCCAGAGTGTGCTTGCAGCAGAAAGAACAGCGTTAAATTTTATATCCTGGTTATCGGGAATTTCGACCTTAACAAACAAGTTTGTTGAAGCTGTAAAAGGCACAAGGGCTAAAGTCTTGGATACAAGAAAGACTATACCGACCTTAAGGCGTTTGCAGAAGTATGCGGTACGCATCGGTGGCGGTACAAATCACAGGATGGGCCTATATGATCAGGTCTTGATCAAGGATAACCACCTGGAAGCGCTCATGGCTGAACCTACTATAGTGAAGGATACTAGATCTGCTATTGAAAATGCGTTAAAAAGCGCAAAGATGAATGCCGGAAGGGGCAAAAAAATAGAAATAGAGGTAACAAGCCTTGATATGCTAAAGGCTGCGCTTAAGCATAACCCTGATATTATTATGCTCGACAATATGAGTGTTGGCAAGATAGGGGAAGCGGTGAGAATAAGAGACGCGCATCGCATAAGGGTTGGTGATGTAGGCTTTAAAGTTCTCTTGGAGGTATCAGGCAATGTCACCCTTGAGAATGTCAAAGAGATAGCGGACTGTGGTGTCGACAGGATATCCATAGGCAGCCTTACCCATTCAGCGCCCTCTGTTGATATATCACTTGAGGCAAGATGAAGTTTAACTTGAAGAGCGAATTTAAACCATGCGGCGACCAGCCCCAGGCCATAAAGAAATTATCAAAAGGCATTCTTGGTGGCAAGAAGCACCAAACACTATTAGGTGTCACAGGAAGCGGCAAGACCTTTACAGCGGCTAATGTTATAGCCACCACCAACAAGCCTACCCTCGTGATCTCCCACAACAAGACCCTCGCCGCACAACTTTATAGTGAATTTAGAGACTTTTTTCCAGATAATGCTGTTGAGTATTTTGTAAGCTATTACGACTATTACCAGCCAGAGGCATATATTCCGCAGACAGATACATATATCGAGAAAGACGCTTCAATAAATGATGAACTTGACCGTCTTAGGCTTTCTGCGACAACATCGCTTATGTCCCGCAACGACGTAATCATAGTCTCCAGTGTCTCATGCATATACAACCTTGGTTCTCCAGCAGACTACAAGAACCTCCTCCTGTTTTTGGAAAAAGGGGGGGATATTTCACGAGATGAAGCGCTAAAGAGCCTCATCGATATACACTATGAAAGGAATGATATAGATTTTTCCCGCGGCAAATTCAGGGTAAGGGGCGATGTGATGGATGTATTTCCCGCATACCAGAAGGATGCCCTGAGGGTTGAATTCCTGGGGGATAGGATAGAGAATATTACTCTAATAGACCCGTTAACAGGCAAGCCAAAACAGCTCTTAGAGCGGGTTGCGATATATCCTGCAAAACATTTTGTTACAACTCAAGACAAAATCGATAATGCGCTTGGCCAGATAGAAGAAGAGCTTCTAGTGCGCTTAAAAGAGCTAAATAGGCAGAATAAACTTCTCCAGGCGCAGCGACTCGAGTCAAGGACAAGGTATGATATGGAAATGCTCAAGGAGATAGGCTATTGTCATGGTGTTGAGAATTATTCACGCCACCTCTCAGGAAGGCCGGAAGGTTCACGGCCTTATACACTTATAGACTATTTCGGAGACGATTTTCTTATTATAATAGACGAATCACATGTGACGTTACCGCAGCTAAGAGGCATGTATGAAGGTGATCACTCAAGAAAACTGACCCTTGTTGACCATGGATTCAGACTGCCATCATGCCTTGACAATAGGCCTCTAATGTTTAATGAATTTAAGTCATTAGTAAAGCAGTCTATATATGTATCTGCCACACCTGGCCAGGAAGAGATCAAGCACTCAAAAGATGTGGTTGAGCAGCTCATAAGGCCCACAGGCCTAATAGATCCCGAGATAATAATAAGGCCTACCAAAAACCAGGTTGATGATATTATCTCACTTGTTAAGGGGCGTGCCAAGAAACATGAGAGGGTGCTTGTCACGACCTTAACAAAGCGAATGTCAGAGGACCTTTGCTCGTATCTTAGTGAAATGGGCCTGAGGGTAAAATACCTACATTCAGAGATAGGCGCTATAGATAGAGTCGCAATATTAAAATCCCTAAGAAAGAGAGAGTTTGATTGCCTTGTAGGTATAAATCTTTTACGTGAAGGACTTGACCTTCCTGAAGTGTCACTTGTATGTATACTTGACGCAGACAAGGAAGGGTTCTTAAGAAGCGCGACTTCGCTTATACAGGTAGCAGGGCGTGCAGCGAGGAATGTAAACAGCCAGGTTATTATGTATGCCGATACGATTACAGGATCGATTCAGAAGGCGCTTGATGAGACTGAGCGCAGAAGAGAGAGGCAGCTCGCGTTCAATAGAAAGAATAATATCACTCCTCGCTCAATCCAAAAAGCGATAAAAGAAGGTATTGAGGATATGCGCGAGACAGAAGAGATGGTGGCTGAATTTACTGGTGAAAAAGAGGAGGAGTTTGAAGTGCATCAGGTAATCTCTGAGCTTCAGCATGAGATGGAGGTAGCAGCGCGTAACCTCCAGTTTGAGAAGGCAGCATACTTTAGAGACCAGATTCAGAAACTGGAAGCGCCGTCGTTACGAGCGCCAAAGGGGCGAAAGGCCTGATATGGAAGAGAAGATTCTTAAACTGTTTAGGAAGAATGAGGATGGCTACTTATCAGGAGAAGAGATAAGCGATAAACTTGGCGTATCGCGGTCTGCTGTTTGGAAGCATATTGAAAAACTGCGTGGCTTAGGCTATGAATTTGACGCTGTACCGCACCTGGGGTATCGTATACGAAAAAAACCTGATAAGTTATATGCGTTTGAATTAGAAGCCATCTTAAAAAATCATGTTATTGGTAAGAGGGTGCTCTACTATGATACAATATCATCAACCAATACTACCGCATATGATTTAGCAAAGAAAGGCTTTAAAGAAGGCACAACCATTATAGCAGAAGGTCAATCTAAGGGAAGAGGCAGGCTTGCGCGTGAGTGGAGCTCGCCTAAGCAGAAAGGTATATACCTGTCAATTATTCTAAGGCCGAATCTACTGCCTTACCAGGCACCAAAAATCACCCTGATAACTGCTGTAAGTATCTGTGAAGCCATAAGAGGCTATTGCGGTGCAGAGGTCTTAATAAAATGGCCAAATGATATTCTTTTGAACAACAAGAAGGTGGCTGGCATATTGACCGAGATGGAGGCAGAGCAGGATTCAATCAATTTCCTGATCCTGGGAATAGGCATTAATGTAAACACAAGGATATCCGAGCTGCCAAAGGGTGCTAGCTCAATCAGCGAGGAGGCGGGAGATAATATCTTAAGGATAGAGCTCCTTAAGGTAATTCTTGAAACATTTGAACAGAACTACGCAACTTTTAAGAGAGAGGGCTTCAGTCCTTTTAGGCATCGATGGAAGAACCTTTCCGCAACCTTAGGCAGAAGAGTCAGAGCTACCTGTATGCATAGAAAAATAGAGGGCGAGGCGGTTGATATAGACTCGGATGGAGCTCTTAAGATAAGGCTTGATACAGGATTCCATGAGAAGGTTGTGGCAGGAGACGTAATGCTGTTGAGGTGATAATATGCTGCTGGCAATAGATATTGGAAACACAAATATAGTGATAGGCATTTTTAAAGGTAAGCGTATCCATAAGCGATTACGCTTAAAAACAGAATCAACCTGCTTAGATATTAAAAGAAGGCTGAAGGGGGCTGTTGGTTTTAAGAAAAAAGCCTTTGAGGCTGTGATAATATCGAGTGTTGTTCCTGGCCTATCAAAGAAAATAACAGGCATAGTGAGGGATCTGCTGAAAATAGAGCCCTTGCTTCTAGGTAAGGATATAAGGGTGCCAATAAAGAACCTCTACAAAAACCCTAAGCAGGTAGGCCAGGATAGGCTTGTCAATAGCTATGCCTGCCTTAAGCTCTATGGCACACCAGCTATAATCATAGATTTTGGCACAGCTACAACCTTTGATTATATTGACTCAAATGGGGCTTATGCAGGGGGGCTGATTACTCCTGGTGTTGAGGCTACTATTGACGCGCTTGCAAACAGGGCAGCGCTTCTTCCCAGAATCAAGCTTGATAAGCCAAAGGCCTTGTTGGGTAAGGATACAGCAGAGAGTATTAGGAGCGGCATTGTCTATGGCTTAACCAGCATGTGTAATGGTATCGTAGACAAGCTAAAGAAGAGATATAAGAAGAGGCCTATTGTGGTTGCAACAGGAGGCCTGGCAGGGTTTTTTGCGCCTCATTGCAAGGATATAGACCGCATAGACAAGGACCTTACCCTTAAGGGTTTATCTCTTTTGATACGGTTATGATACGGTTATATTTTCTCTGAAAAATAGGGTTTCAGGGGTTGACTTTTAATACTTTATAGTATATAGTTATTATAGAATTACCTACTAAGAAAACCTATCGAAGGGGGCATTTAAGCATTATCAGCATTTTTTTTGGCATATTATTAAAGACTTTAAAAAAGCTTTAAAATATGGGAATAAAACCGACTCTTAAGTGTTATATTATTAGAGTCAGTTATAATGGAACTAAAGTGAGTGAGGGTGCCGAAATGAGAGAAGTCAAAGAAATAGATATGCCTGCGCGAAGTAGGTATAGTATATTTCTACGTACTATTGCATGGATAGTGCTTATAACATTCTCATGGCAGCAGATAGCTTCCGCTGCAGACTTCTCATCACTCCGCTGGAACCACCGCGAGAAAAAGACCTCAAGAACCTACAGATTGCTCAATTTCATAAAACAACAGAAGAAGCAGCAGTCTGACCTTAAGCAGAAATCCCTCACAGAATACCATAGGAACCGCCAGGTTCAGGGAATCTTCAATGACCTAAGCATGACAGAATACCTTAATAACCTAGAGAGCCGCTTTGCCTCAATGAACCTCTGGGAGCAGCTATGGAAGGCACAAGGCCTGGTTAACCATGCAGATACAACATATGCAGAGATAAAGAACTTTGATGGAAGCATAAAACGCATATACTCACGCTCAGGCGATACAATAGCTATCCTAAATGAGCATATAGATAAAGGCTTTGGCCACACAACCATCCGAAATACAATCAATATGGAATACAGTAAGGGCCTCCTTACATCATACTTTGCTGTTGAGCAGGATTATCTTGGCAGGATTACGTTTATATACTGGTCAGACGCCTTGTATACAGAAGATTCGTTGTGGTACGGTGGTTATGATACAAACGCAAATAAGAACCTTACACAGTTTCGCGAGACAAGGATAACCCATGAAGGTTATTCTATGGACTCAAGCCTTTTTATGAATGCCTTGAGTGCCTCAGATTATTCAATACCCAATCAGCTTCTTTCCGTAGTAAGCTACAACACAGATGGCTCACCGATAGTTACCGTATCACAATCAGACAGATATGTGACCAATGGTGCCTATGAAGGAAAGAATATGGTAAGCCATACAGAGGCTGGCTATACTGATGAGAGCGGTTACTACTACTTTGAGAGAATAGACATTACCTATGACACAGATCACAACATGACAGCTTACAATGAGGTTGGCTGGTCACAGACGCTTGGAAATTATTGGAGCAATTGGCAGGGCACATATTCTGCTAATCCAGTTCTGGAGGATGACTTCCAGCTAATAGGCTATCAGCTGACAGGCTGGTCAGAAGCGCATGGCCAGGAATATAGTGTTAGTTGGAATGCTAACTTTGATAACTCTGGCAGGATCACATCCTTTACCCAGATAGAGTCATCAGTAAATGGCGGTACCACAACCATTGTAAAGGACGAGATAGAATATGATAACGACCTTATGACCGCTTATACAGATACTCTCACAGATGCTAATGGTGAGGTTACGATACTGCGTTTTTCTGGTGGTGAATATGATAGTCAGGATAACCTCACCCAGTCTATCAAAAAACTTACTGATGCTGTTGGCAATGTCACCACAACAGAATATACAGCAAGCTATAACTCAATAAGACAGGTAATTGAGGATGAGGAAGTAATCGAAGATGAGTTCGGTATAATACATACTACGCAAAGAAGCAATATTACCTATGATATTTTAGGTAGGATTACCTCGTACTATCAGGTGATAGTATCATCTGATAACCCCAATGTTGTGACAGAGACCACCTATACAGGTATAGCTTATGACGCAACCAGCCAGATGGCTGATTTTGATGCTGTAATCCATATGGAAGGCAGAGACAGCCAAGGGGTATATGTAAATATAACAGAGACCATATCAAGAGAAGATGTGACCTTTGATGGGGAGGATGGAACACTTCTTTCGTATACAGAGATCGTAACAAAAGAAGGCACAAACCTCTATGGTTATACAGTCGATACCATAACAGAGAAGCTCGTAATATACGACACAGCAGTAAATAGTGAAGGTATAACCTATGCTGTCCCTTCAAATTACCAGGAGACAGTACACACACAAGGTGAATCAACTATATCCTTGCCATCAGGCTGGGAAGGCCTTACAAGAGAGCAGAAGATATCCTACCTTGAAGGCATAGATTTTACAGTTGGCGGAATTGAAGTAGATTTTGCAAATCTCAGCACAGATGAGGATGAGAACCTCACCATGCAGACAGACTTTGTAGATGGAAACTCTATCACCCTCTCTGATGGCAGCACTGCAGTACTTGATCCTGCGGAACTTATCATAAGCCTATCGTTGGATGTTACAGAAGATAACGATTATTCATATATAAGGAACTCATCAAACCAGATAGTCGGATATATCCTCTCTACCCACTCAAGCGCAACACCCTCACTTCAAACAACCATAAACAGAACCCTTATACGCTATGACGCAGCTGGTGATATAAGGGGTTATGTTGACACAGTTACATCGAACAGAGACAACCTTACCCAGGTTACGACTGTAGGTAGCATAGTGTATGATGCAGCATCAAGGATCATGTCTCAGACAAAGCAGGACCATGCATATGGAACAAGCTCAAGTGGGCAGGGCGTTAATACAGTATATAATTCTCTCCAGTCTGACATGAGCTATGATGCAGAGGGCAACCTGATAGGCTATACTGAAGTTGCAACAAGCTCTGTAACACAGGTTGAAAGCACAGATGTGGTTAGCGGTATAACATATAATGGCCTTGGGCAGACACACTCAAAGAGCGTAAGGACAATATCTATAACAACCTTTGAGGGGCTTGATTACGAGGTAACCTCAGAGCAGGTTGTATACGCGAGCACATACAATGAAGTCGGCCAGCTTATCGGTGGAGTAAATTATACTATACAGGATGGCGTAGCTGAACTTTATCTTGCACAGGCGATATCGTCACTCACTTCATTAGAGAGCCAGGTAAACTCACTCCTTAATGCTGCGCAGGAAAATCTTGATACGGTAAATGCAGATCTTCTTACTGCAACAGATCAAACTGAAATAGATACCCTTAATGAAGAAAAATCCTATTATGAGCAGGAGATAGCAGCCCTCAATTTGCTATTGCCTCTTATAACAGATGCGCAAGGCAAGATGGCCGAGTTGGCCGTAGTACTCGCAACCATGAACGATGATATCATAGAGCCGATAGCACTTGAGGCAAGGATAGCTGCTGATGCGGTTGTAGATGCTTTTCAGTATTATATACAGGCTATCAGCAGTATATATG
>JABMRG010000011.1 GCA_013202935.1 Candidatus Omnitrophota bacterium | reverse complement strand
GTATAGCCTTCTAGCCTTTTTACCCAGGCCTCTGTAGGGCATACATATATGCAGTCTCCGCAACCTATACATTTATCCTGCAAAAAGATTAGCTCCTGTTTTTCCTTATCAATTTTAATAGCATCAACAGGACATACTACCTCGCACAAACCGCAGTAGTTACAGTTTTTCTTAATAAAAGTCTTCTTTAGCCTACCCATAATACCTAAGTCATTCTCCTGTGGTTTTATGCAAGCGTTGGGACAACCAGTTACGCCTATCTTAAACTTATGAGGATGCCCACCTATCCCAAAATACTTCTTATCTACT
Source organism: Candidatus Omnitrophota bacterium (assembly GCA_013202935.1). Lineage (GTDB taxonomy): Bacteria > Omnitrophota > Gorgyraeia > JABMRG01 > JABMRG01 > JABMRG01. Next base: position 5,417 of record JABMRG010000011.1, on the reverse strand, counting down.
TCTTTGGCAAGTTCAAGACAATCTATAAGTCCATGGCTACACTCTTTACCCTGGCAGGCTGTAACTGTCCTTATCCTCTGCCCACAGGCACCCATCTGAAGTTCCACCTCTGAAAGTTCCTTCTGGACAACATCAAAGTCTTTAAACTTTATATGGGGTATTTCGACACCCTGGCGTGTAGTGAGGTGGACATAACCCTTACCATACCTATCAGCTATCTCAGAGAGTTTAATAAGCTGAGCTGATTTAACAAAGCCACCCACTATACGAAGGCGCAAGGAGAAGATATCCTTCTCCTTCTGTTTCATAAACCCGCCACTCTTTAACTTCTTTATATCATATCCAGCCATTTTTGACTCCAATTTTAACTTTGTTGAAATTGTCCCGAGGATGCGACCCTATGGGAGCATCCGAGGGGCTATGCTTCAAAATACTGCTCCATTGAGAAGTACCTCTCCCCTGTATCAGGAAGTATTGTTACAACTTTCTTACCTTTTCCAAGTTCCCGTGCAACCTTCCATGTAACAAAACAGGCAGCACCTGAGGATATGCCTACAAATATGCCTTCTTCTCTTGCAAGGCGCCTTGTAGCCTTGAATGCCTCATTATCATCTACCTGAATAATCTCATCTATAATATCTTTATTTAGTATATCGGGTACAAAACCAGCACCTATACCCTGTATCTTATGTGGCCCGGCTTTTTCACCTGATAATACAGCGCTTGTTCTCGGTTCAACAGCAACAATCTTTATTTTTGGGTTCTCTTTCTTTAGCACTTCCCCCACACCTGTTATTGTTCCTCCTGTACCTACACCTGCAACAAATGCATCTATCTCTTTACCAACAGCTTCAAGTATCTCCCTAGATGTCCTCTCTCTGTGAACTTTTGGGTTTGCTTCATTTATAAACTGATGCGGCATAAAGCTGTTCTTTGTCTTCTTCAAAAGCTGCTCTGCCTTTTTTATAGAGCCTGTCATGCCATCTATGCCAGGAGTAAGGACAACCTCTGCCCCAAAAGACTTTAATATATATATCCTTTCAAGGCTCATTGTCTCAGGCATAGTCAGTATGCATTTATAGCCTTTTACTGCAGCTATCATAGCAAGGCCTATACCTGTATTTCCACTTGTCGGCTCAATTATTGTAGCGCCTTCTTTTATTAATCCTTTTGCTTCAGCATCCTCTATCATAGAAAGGCATATTCTGTCCTTGACACTCCCACCAGGATTATATGACTCAAGTTTTACATATATATCAGCCATATCATCCTCAACAATCCTATTAAGCTTGACTATCGGGGTATTGCCAATAAGCTCCAATATGTTCTCAGCTACTTTTGAGCCGCCACCCATAAAATATACAAACTCAAGTTTATCATTCTCAGAAAGTAGAGTATCTGCATACTTATCCTTCTTTATGACCTTCTCGTTAAGCTCAATACTAACCACCTCCGGCCTTATATTCTTTAGCTGGAGCAACTCTGAGATACTCATCTTCTCTTTTAGTTCTTCTTCTTTACCGTTTAAATACAGATTCATCTTATCTCCTTTGAATTTTTCTGAGTATATTGTCAATTGTCTCAATAGTCCCGTTTATATCTTCACCATTGTGTGCAATGGAGACAAAATTTGTCTCAAAGGTTGATGGCGAAAGGTATATGCCTTTATCAAGTAAACCTCGAAAGAAACTCTTGAAAATATCCTTATCCTTAAAAGTTATGTTAAACATCGAGGCTATATTTGTTATAGTTAAATCAATCTCATACCTGGATGCGATCTCTCCTGTTACTTTAGCTAAGATATTTGTCTTCTCTTCTAAACTCTTATATGGGTTAAGCTCTCTTAATCTCTTCAATGTAGCTATGCCTGCAGACACAGCAATCGGATTACCTGATAATGTCCCTGCCTGATAAACCCCACCTTGAGGTGAAAGTAGATCCATGATATCTTCTCTACCACCAAAGGCAGCTAAAGGCAGCCCCCCTCCTATAATCTTTCCAAGGGTTGTCAGATCAGCATCTATGCCAAAATACCCTTGTGCACCAGCATTTGACAATCTGAAACCTGTAATAACCTCATCAAATATAAGCAGAATTCCGAATCTATCTGCTATCTCTCTGAGACCTTTTAAAAAACCATCTTTCGGTAGAATAAGTCCATAATTTGCCATGACAGGTTCAACTATTATAGCTGCTATATTATCTCTCTCTTCTCCAGCAGCCTTCTTAACTGCCTCTAAGTTATTATATGGCAATACTATAGTATGTTTTGTAAACTCCTCGGGCACTCCCAAACTGTCAGGCATACCAAATGTAGCTCCTCCTGAGCCCGATTTGACTAAGAGATAGTCTGCATGGCCATGGTATGAGTTCTCAAACTTTATTATTTTGTCACGGCCTGTGTACCCTCTTGCAAGCCTTACAGCAGACATGACCGCTTCTGTGCCTGAGTTGGTAAGCCTGACCTTTTCTATTGATGGTACAGACTCAACTATCAATTCTGCTAGCTCAATCTCTTTTTTGGTTACTGTGCCAAAACTTGTGCCATCTTTAATAGCTCTGCTAAGCACACTCACTACCTCAGGATCTGCATGGCCTAGAATAAGGGCTCCCCAAGACATGCAGTAATCTATCAACTCTCTTTCATCCTCACTATAAAGCCTTGAGCCAGAGGCCCTATTTATAAATACAGGATCACCTCCGACCCCTTTAAAAGACCTTACAGGGCTGTTTACTCCGCCCGGAATAAATTTCTTAGCCTCACCAAAGAGTCTTTTGTTAATATCTTGCTCTGTTACTGTATCCATTCTAAAGCTTCCTTTGCCCAGTATGTTATTATAAAATCTGCACCTGCACGCTTAATCGAAGTAAGTACCTCAAGTGCAAGCTGGTCTTCCTCTTTTTTGCTCTTAGAATATTCTTTTATCATAGCATATTCACCACTTACACTGTATGCTGCGATCGGTATATTAAATGTTAATTTTGCCTTTGCTATAATATCAAGATATGATAAAGCCGGCTTTACCATAACTATATCAGCGCCTTCTTTAATATCCTGCGCTATCTCCTTTAGTGCCTCATCAGAGTTTCTATAATCCATCTGATAGGTCTTTCTGTCGCCAAACTGAGGAGTAGAATCCAGCGCTTCTCTGAATGGGCCATAAAAGCCAGAGGCATACTTTGCAGAATATCCCAGAATCCTTACCTTATTAAACCCATTGCTATCAAGTACTTCTCTTATAGCAGCAACCTGTCCATCCATCATTGCAGAAGGCGCTACAATATCTGCACCTGATGCTGCATGAGACAAGGCTATTTTTGCTAAAACTTCCAAAGTCGCGTCATTATCGATTATCTCTCTATCTTTTACTATCCCACAATGGCCATGTGATGTATAACCACATAGGCACACATCCGTTATAACTATTAAGTCCTTAAAATTCTTCTTTATGGCCCTAACCGCTTTCTGGACTATGCTGTCTTCTCTAAAGCTCTCTGAGCCTATTTCATCTTTAGCTCCTGCAATACCAAACAATAATATTCTTTCAAGGCCCTGCAATGTTTCTAAATCCTTAAGCAGATTATCTATAGAAAGATGAAAAATCCCAGGCATAGATTTGATAGGATCTCTTTTATTTTCCCCTCCAACTACAAAATAAGGGAGAATAAGATCCCTTGGCTTAAGCCTGGCCTCTGCTACTTTATCTCTTATTTCCTGGGTCTTTCTCTGTTCTCTTAATTTAACAATTTGCATCTTTTGGCTTCCTTCAATGTAACATCACCTATACAGCTCACTTTTACATTCTTCGGTAGTCTCTTATATCTTTTTTTAAAGCTTCTTACTGTTGAAGGACTTGTAAACATGATCTCATCAAACCTATCCATATCTATATCAGGAAGGCCTGGAGCTATTACATTACTATATGCAAAACTTGTGGTTACTTTAGCACCTAGTTTCGTAAGGGCTTCTGCTAAGCCTTTATCTGAAAGATCAGAGCGAGGCAAGAATATATTCTTGTCCTTAATATTTTCTTTCTTAAAAATGCTAAGTAAGCCTTTGGAAGATTCTATCTCTGGCACCAGATCCGCATCTATTCCAAAATCTAAGAGCTTGGTCTTTGTTGATTCTCCTACAACAGCTATTCTTTTTCCATATAGTGCTCTCGAGTCTTTTTTTATAACCTTTAACCTCTTAAAAAAGTATTCAACACCATAACGGCTTCCAAATACTATCCAGTCGAACTTATTGACCTCTTTTAGGTGTTTATCAAACTCAGTATAGTCTTTAAGTGGTCTTATCTTGATTAGAGGTACGTGCTGATAGCTTCCGTCCAAGAAAAACCTTTCTTTAGATAAGCCGGTAAATAGTATGTGCCTTCCTTTATTAGAGGGGTTAAACTTCTTCGCATATCTTACTACTTCACCCACTATAATAATTGCTGGCGGTCTTATTTTGGCCTTTTCTACCCTTTTTACAATATTGTTTAGGGTTCCTATAACAAGCTTCTCTGTTGGCAAGCTAACATCCTGAGCTATTGCAATAGGAGTCGTCTTCGCTTTCTTGGCCTTAATCAGCCTTTTAGTTATTATCTCTAAATTCTTAACACCCATATAAAAGACAACACTAGGCTGCTTGGCAATATTTTTCCAGTCTAATTCATCCTTATTTGCAGCCTGTGTGCCTGTTACAAATAGGCAGCTTGATGCATAATCTCTATCTGTCAGGGGAATACCTGTAAAGCTTGAAGCAGCACTTGCCGCTGTGACACCTGGAACAATCTCAAAGTCTATGCCATTCTTAGATAGAGCTTCCAGCTCCTCACTTATTCTACTAAAGATAGAAGCATCGCCTCCTTTAAGCCTTGCTATTCTCTTACCCTCTTTTGCCCTTTCTACTAGGAGCCTGTTTATCTCAGGTTGTGCATCAGTCTTTGCATACCTTCTCTTGCCAAGTTCATCTGAACAGATAAGTTCAGCGCCTTCTTTCACAGTCTCCAATAGCTGTTTATCTACGAGATAATCATATATAATTACATCCGCACTCTTAAGTATGTTTAGGCCCCTCACAGTAATAAGGTCTGATTTTCCTGGGCCTGCTCCTATAAAATATACTTTATTCATACCAGCGCTTCCTCGTGTTTATTCAGCACAGAAAATATATCTAATAATCCCCTATCCTGCTCTCTAATAACAACTGCTAAGCAACCCTGCAGCGGATGCGGTTTTAATATATCAAAATCGATTCTTTCTGTAATCCTGCCTTCCAGCCCTAAACGTATAAGCCCAGCTGCTGCGATGACTATGGCATCTAAGTTCTTTGCACCATTATCCAATAGCTCTAACCTCTCCTCAATATTTCCACGTATATCTACTATATTAAAGTCAGGCCTAAATTTTTTAAGAGATTCTTTTCTGCG
>JABMRG010000086.1 GCA_013202935.1 Candidatus Omnitrophota bacterium | reverse complement strand
TGAATCTTCCAGGGAATTTATAAACTCTGTAAGCTTAACCTCAGCAGTATCAGACACCTCTAAAACAACTCCTTTGATAGTAAGGTTGGTCCCTTTTTCTTTTATAAGCATAGACTCCAAGTAGACTTCCTGCGGTATAGCGCTACTTAGAACTTTGAATGTATTATAGAATGTAACCTGATTCTTTAGTGTTTGATTGATTATAGAGTTTTTCTGCGTTATCCTTGAATGAAGGCTCTGGACCTCTTGTAGTTTCTCCCACTGAGGTTGTTTTGCACCAACCAGTCTCTTTAAAACTTTCTCGTGTGCAGAATTGAAAAGATATGAAGCAAAAAGTATAAGCGATATTATTATAAATATGATACGGGCAGAGAATCTCTGTATCTTTTTGATTGTTTGCCCCTTATATGAATCGGGTATAAGGTTTACCTCCCCTGCCTTACTCAATGCTACGCCTATAGCTGGAACGAGCATAGCAAAATCTTCCTTGAAGCTTTCTATCTTTTCTGCGGGGAGGTTTAAGGCCAGCGCCTTAGGAATACTCAATACCTCAACTGGAACAGAAAGCCTTTCAGAAAGCTGCTTATCTATATTCTTAAGCTTTGATGTACCTCCGCTTAAGATAAGCTTGGTTACACTGCCTTCATTATACTGTGAAACGTAGTAATCTAAGGACCTCTTAATCTCAGTGGCCAATTTCTCAACAACAGGCCTTAAAAGAGACGTTATCTGGTTTGCTGAAATACCTTCTTTTATCTCTTGCGTAGACTCCTCAGGAATGCCTACCTTTTTCTTCAGTCTCTCAGCCATCTCTAAGGAAAGATCCAGTTTCCCTTTATCTGATACAAGGGTCCCTGCCATAGCATTGGTAAAATCTCTTCCAGCACAACCAAACTGCCTGATAAAGCTGATCTTATTCTCTTTTATTATCGTTATGGTTGTCGTGGACTCTCCAATATCTACAATCGCTGCTGGTTCTGCAGAAGGTTTTACCCTATTTAGCATATATAGATTGTATAAGGAGAGTGACTTGGTTATGACAACAGTCGGAGGAAGTTCTGCATCCTTAAAAAAGGAGAGCTTCTTATCTAAAAAATCATCCCTAGATATATATGCTATCACTTCGATTGTTTTAGTGTTATCTTCGGATGTGCCTTCTTTTAATATCTCAAAATCGAGCATAGACTCATCTATATTAAATAGGAAATGTTCTTTTGCCTGGTATCTAAGGGCCTGCCCGATCTCTTCTTTAGGCATAAAGGGGAGGGTAATTCTCTTTGCATCTACTTCTGTGCCAGAGACCGTCAATCTTGCTTCTGTGGCAATAAAAAGCTTCTTCTCTTTTACAATGTTTTTTATAACCGACCCGGGATCTATCTGCTCATCTGTGGCTTTATTCTTTAAGGATAAAATAGCATAGTCGAGGATGCGGGCAGATCCAGGAGAATCCTGCTTCAAAAGGGCCATCTTGATGCTGTTTGTGCCTATCTCAATCCCTAGAGGAAATGAAGCAGGCAAGAATCTCGAAAAAAGCTTCTTTGTTATGGACTCTATTCTTTCATTCATCAATGTAAACTTTTGTTATGAATTGTTTAGCCTTTAAAGTTCGTATGGTTCTACTACTTTATTTATTATAATTATACGTTAATCATTCGGCAAGGTCAATCTTAAACGTATTACTACTAAATATAATATTAAGATCAGTAGTGTTATTAAACTTATAGCTGCTCCTGCCTTAAAACTTAAAGGATCATAGACAAATTTTACAATATGCTCTCCTTGTGGGACTCTTACTGCACGTAAAAAGTAGTTGGCTCTGTATATCTTCTCTTCCTTTCCATCTACATAGGCCTTCCAGCCAGGATAATATGTATCGCTCAATTGTAAAAACGCTTCCGCTTTTGCTGCAACTGAAATTTCAACTTCGCGCGGCATATATTTTACGATCTCAACAATATCTTTCCCTGCCCCGCTCTTTCTGCTTCCTGTTTCGGGCCATGCAGAAAGGGCGGGGTCCTCCAGTATAATCTCTTCCTTTGGGTTAAACTCTGAAGAAGAGATGTAGTTTATTATCTTCTCATCGCTATCTATTACTATTACTTTGCGAAGAAGCATAGCCCTTGGTAAACAACGGGTATTAAGGTATATAGTAGCATGCGGAGTCTTATTAACCTTCTTATATCCATAAGTGCGCATATTATCATGTGATGCTATATACTTTACATTTAGGAGATTAAGCAGATTCGTATCGTTCGGTTTTTTTGAAAGATATATAAACCTGAGTAGATCCCAGTTTCTACTCGGCAGAGTAGATTCATAACCTGATGCGTCATATATTCCGAATTCCATCATACGGCTAGATATTAAT
>JABMRG010000010.1 GCA_013202935.1 Candidatus Omnitrophota bacterium | reverse complement strand
GATATCTGGTCACATACCTTGTCCGGATGGCCTTCAGTAACAGACTCTGATGTAAAAAGGTGTTTTTCTCTCTTCATTTTTTCTTTGCTTCCTTTCCCCACTTAAGGTTTTCTGCTCTCTTTAAAGATCTCTTGTCTCCTATATCTAACCATCTTCCCCTAAATATATAACCGTATACTTCCTCTTTCCCAGAAAGCCATTTTATAAAAGAACCTGCCAGGTCAAGAGAGTTACCTTCTAATTTATACTTATTGAAGAATTTCAGCCTTTCTCCTGGAATATAATAAAGGCACATTGCTGCAAGTGTCGACTTTGGTTTCTTGGGTTTTTCTGCAAATGATAAAATCCTGGAACTTTTATCTAAGGTAACAATCCCATATTTGCTTGCAAGGGATTTATTCTTTATATCAAATACGCCTATTGTGGCAAAGGGGTATTTTTCTTTTGCAGACCTTACAAAACCATCTATATCGAAATCAAAGATATTGTCTCCTGCTATTACAAGGAGGTCTGAGGTTATCTTTTTTTTCTTTATTGTAAAGATTATATCCCCTATAGCTCCTCTGCGATCATCGACTTTCTTCATCCCATCATCAACAACAGAGATCTTATTTTTACCTTTGCGTTTCTTCTTCCATTCTTTGAAATTCTTGACAAATTTAGTATTTGTAACGACTAATATTTCATCAATCTCGTCGATGGTTTTTAACCTTTGTATAATATGCTCAAGGATAGGCCTATTCTGTATAGTAAGAAGCGGTTTTGGTCTATTTAATGTAAGGGGCCATAAACGAGTTGCATAACCTGCAGCAAGTATTAGTACTTTCATTGATTCCTAATTATATCCTTAAATTGCTTAGCAACCAGGGTCTCTACCTCCCTGCCTGTAGATAGTTTAAGGGCCTCTTCAGCCAGTTTCTTTGCATCCTCATAGTTGACCGAACGAATAATCTTCTTTATCTTAAGCATAGAAGAAGATGGAACACTAAACTCATCTAGCCCTAAACCCAAAAGAAGCGGGGTAAATCTTGTCTCGCCTGCCATCTCACCACACATGCCAACCCATATACCTTTAGAGTGGGCCGCGCTTACAACGCTCTTTATCAAACGTAATACTGCCGGATGGGCTGGTTCATAAAGATAAGCTATCTTTTCATTGACTCTGTCTACTGCAAGCGCATATTGTATAAGGTCATTTGTCCCTATACTGAAAAAATCTACCTTTTCAGCCAATATATCGGCTATGAGTGCAGCAGACGGAACCTCTATCATAACACCTACCTCTATATCCTTGCCAAACGGAATACGCTTTGCCTTTAACTCCTCTTTGGCCTCTTGTAAAAACCTATTTGCTGCATCCAGTTCGTCCATACCTGATATCATAGGATACATAAGCCTTATCTTACCGTGTGCAGAAGCGCGCAGAATAGCCCTGAGCTGTGTCTTAAAAAGCTCAGGTCTAGCCAGACTTAAGCGTATAGCACGCCATCCAAGAAATGGGTTCATCTCTTTCGGCACATCAAGTTGAGAAAGAAACTTATCGCCGCCCAGGTCCAAAGTTCTTATCGTGAGTGTATTCGGTTTTATCTGCTCTGCCACTTTACGGTATGCATGATAATGTTCATCTTCCGTGGGAAGATCTGGGCGGTTCATATAAAAATATTCTGTTCTATAAAGCCCTATTCCTTCTGCGCCATGCGCAATAACACCTGGTACCTCCTCAGGCAATTCTATGTTTGCGCCGAGTTCAACCCTGTGGCCATCTTTTGTTTCAGCCGGAAGGCCTTTTAAATCCTGTAATTCTAGCTCAAACTTTACAAGCTTTTTCTGCTCTACCAGGTGCTGATCTAATACATTTCGGTGGGGATTTATATATATGGTACCGCTTGTCCCATCTACTATTACAGTATCCCCATTCTTTACGGTTTCTGTTATATTCTCTAAACCTACTACTGCTGGTATCTCAAGCGACTTTGCCATTATCGCGGTATGGGATGTTTTACCTCCAATATCTGTAATAAATGCTATAACATTCTTTTTGTGCATCGTTGCGGTATCACTCGGAGAAAGGTCATATGCCACGACTATGGATTTTGGCGGTAGGTTCAGAAGTGTCTTTTCTTTTTTACCTAAGAGGTTTCTTAGCAGCCTCTTTCCTACATCTTCTATATCAGCTATTCTTTCTCTTAGGTACTCATCGTCCATCTTTTGAAAGGCACGGATATATTTTTTTAAGACTATCTCAAGAATATACTCAACGTTTAGCTTTTCTTTTCTAAGCCTGGTTATTACCTCATCTATAATCATGCGGTCTTCAAGAACCAGAAGGTGTGCATTAAAAATCTCCGCATGCTTTACACCCATCTCCTCTGCTATATTATTACGTATATGCGTTATCTCAGAACGGGTCTTTATAAGCGCGTCTTCAAAACGTGTTATCTCTTTGGGAATATCAGAGGCTTTGATCTTTGTACGGGGTACTGCTATATCTTCTCTATTATAAAGGAAAACTTTTCCTATAGCTATGCCTGGCGATGCTGCTATACCTTTAAACAT
>JABMRG010000085.1 GCA_013202935.1 Candidatus Omnitrophota bacterium | reverse complement strand
TTTGAAGGCCAGACAAAGACCAAGCTTGGAAACGCAGACGTAGAGGGAGTGGTTGCCTCTATGGTAAACGATTCTCTGGGAAGTTTTTTTGAAGAAAATCCATCTGTAGCCAACAAGATTGTAGAAAAGGCTACCGTTGCAGCGCGGGCAAGAGAGGCAGCAAGAAAGGCGAGAGACCTTACCAGGCGAAAAGGCGTACTTGGCATAGGAGGGCTTCCAGGCAAGCTTGCAGACTGCACTGAGACAGATGCTTCTATGTGTGAGATATACCTTGTGGAGGGCGACAGTGCCGGGGGGTCAGCAAGGCAAGGGCGGGATAGAAGGTTTCAGGCAATTCTTCCCTTGAAGGGTAAGATACTGAATGTAGAAAAAGCAAGGTTGGATAAGATACTATCAAACGAAGAGGTAAAGACTATTATTACAGCACTAGGATGCGGCATAGGCGATGAGTTTAATATAGAAAAACTGCGCTATAGCAAGATAATACTTATGGCAGATGCAGATGTAGACGGTTCCCATATAAGGACGCTGCTTTTGACACTTCTTTATAGGCAGATGCCAAAACTTGTGGAAGAGGGAAAGATCTATATAGCGCAACCGCCACTATATAAGATAAAGCGCGGAAAACGCGAGGAGTATATACAGACAGAAGAGCAGATGGATGAAATACTGCTTGATATGGGGACAGAAGGTGTTACGCTTGTTAAGACAAAGCCCAAAAAGGAGCTTAGCAGCAAACAGTTAAGAGAGCTTTTAGGCATATTGGCGCGCATAGAAAAGCTTGGTAGGGCAATCGAGAGGCGTGGAGTAAAACTTCAAAATTATATAGGTTTAAGGCACCCAAAGACCAAAAAACTACCCATTTTTATGGTAAAAGTGGAGGGGAATACCCAGTTCTTGTATTCTGACAAAGAACTTGCAAAGCTTACCAAAGAGAGCGAAAAGGCCCTTGGGAAAGAGCTTGAGATGCGTGCCGAGACAGACAAAGATAAGCCTGCGGCAAAGGGCATAGATGTGGCCGAATTCTTTGAAGCAGAGGAGCTTGACCTATCGCTTGGGCGGCTTGAAAGATTGGGGCTAGTGCCTGAAGACGACTATGAGCAGCTGGAAGAGGACAATGTTGAGCAAGGGCGTAAGCGCAAAAAAGAAAGGCCAAAAGAGAAAAAGCCGCTATTCAAGCTTAAGTCAGATGGCGACGCAATACCGATATTTAGCTTAAAAGATCTGCTGCAGCAGATAAAAGAGAGAGCAAGGAAGGGCATGGTGCTTCAGCGCTATAAGGGCCTAGGCGAGATGAACCCAGACCAGCTGTGGGTTACAACAATGGACCCCGCAAGGCGCACACTGCTCAGCGTTGTGGTTGAAGACGCTGTAAAGGCTGATGAGATGTTTACTGTGCTGATGGGCGATGCAGTTGAACCGCGAAGAGTATTTATAGAAACGCACGCAAAAGAAGTAACCAATTTGGACATATAATATGTATACACAAGGCGAGAAGATAAGAAAACGTTATGTAGAAGAGGAGATAAAAGACTCCTATATAAATTACGCGATGAGCGTAATCGTGGGCAGGGCTTTACCTGATGTGCGTGACGGGCTAAAACCTGTTCAGCGCAGGATACTTTATGCTATGAACGGGCTTGCACTTCAACACAGCAAGCCATATAAGAAGAGCGCGCGCATAGTGGGAGATTGCTTGGGCCGTTATCACCCGCACGGAGACAGCGCTGTATATGATGCGCTTGTGCGCATGGTACAGGATTTTTCGTTGCGCTATCCCCTTGTAGATGGCCAGGGGAACTGGGGTTCTGTTGATGGAGACCCAGCAGCAGCTATGAGATATACAGAAGCCCGCATGGATGCTATTGCAGACGAGCTGTTAGGAGACATAGACAAAGAGACGGTCGATTTTGTGCCAAATTTTGATGGGTCTCTTGGCGAGCCTACAGTCCTTCCTGCAACACTGCCCACCCTTTTGGTAAATGGCTGTAGCGGTATCGCTGTTGGTATGGCAACGAATATGCCGCCGCACAATCTCAATGAGATAGCAGATGCGGCAATAAGAGTTATTGAAGAGCCCGCCCTAGACACAAAAGAGCTGATGAAGATAGTAAAAGGGCCTGATTTTCCGACGGGTGCTACAATTTGTGGTAAATCAGGAATAAAAAGCGCCTATACAACAGGCCGCGGCATTATAAAATTACATGCAAGAGCTCAGATAGAAGAGCTGAAGGGCGGCAAAGAGGCTATTATTGTAACCGAGATACCGTATCAGGTGAACAAAGCAAACCTTATTGAGTCAATAGCAAGGTTGGTTACTGACAAAAAGATAGAAGGCATAGCAGACATACGGGATGAATCTGACAAGGAAGGGATACGTATAGTTATAGACCTAAGACGAGAAAGGCCCGCACAAGTTATACTGAATCAGCTCTATAAGCATACGCAGCTCGCATCCACGTTCGGCATAATAATGCTCGCGCTTGTGAATAACCAGCCACGCGTGCTAACCCTGCGCCAGCTTATCGATCTTTACATAGGCCACAGAAAAGATATTATTACGCGCCGCACACGCTTTATGCTTCGAAAGGCACAGGATAGGGCACATATATTAGAAGGACTAAAGATAGCCCTAAAACATATAGACCGTATTATCAAGACGATAAAACAGTCAAAGGACGCAAGGCAGGCTAAAGCTGCCCTTGTCAAAAACTTCGATCTCTCTGAAAAGCAGGCACAGGCCATCTTAGAGATGCAGCTTCAGCGGCTTACAGCCCTTGAAAGATCGAAGCTGGAAGCAGAGTACCTTGAGCTTATCAAAAAGATCGAGCTGTATGAGTCGATCCTTGCAAGCGAAAAGAAGATTCTTGGAATTGTTAAAGACGAGCTGAATGAGCTTAAGAAAAAATATGGTGACGACCGAAGGACAGACATTGTAGGCGAAGTAGAAGACCTCAAGATAGAAGACCTTATAGCAGAAGAGGATTTTGTGATAACAATAAGCCATAAGGGATACATAAAGAGGCTTCCCGTTAGCGCTTATAAACGGCAAAAGCGTGGCGGAAGAGGTGTTGCAGGGGCAGATCTAAAAGAAGAAGATTTTATAGAACACATGTTTATGGCGACAACTCATGAACATATACTATTCTTTACAAACACGGGCAAGGTCTTTTGGCTTAAGGTTCATGAGATACCACAGGCAGGCCGTATCTCAAAAGGCAAGGCCATAGTCAACCTGTTGCAGCTTGTGCCCGGTGAATTTATAAGTGCATTTGTGCGTGTAAAAGATTTTGAGGCAGGCGGATACCTGGTTATGGCTACGCAAAAAGGCGTCATAAAGAAGACAGAGCTTTCAGCATATGCAAATCCGCGCAAAGGCGGCATCATTGGAATTACCATAGCAGAAGGCGATAACCTGATAAGCGTAGCAGCAACAGATGGAAAACAGGAAGTTGTATTAGCAACAAAAGAAGGCAAGGCGATACGATTTAAGGAGAAAGACGTGCGTAATATGGGTCGTGGTGCCAAAGGAGTAAGGGGGATTACGCTTAGCAAGAAAGATGAGCTTATAGGCATGGTTGTGGCGCGCGAAGATGCAACACTGCTTACAATCTCAGGCAAAGGCTTTGGCAAGCGCACACCCGCGGGAGAGTATAGATTACAATCCAGGGGCGGAAAAGGTATCATCAACATAAAGACAACTGACAAGACAGGGCTTGCAGTAGGGCTTAAGATGGTTGGCGACAAAGACGAAGTGATGATTGTTACTGAAAGCGGTATAATAGTAAGGATCCCAGTAAAAGGCATAAGGTCAAGCGGACGGTCTACACAGGGGGTTAGGGTTATTGCGTTAAAAGATCCAAAGGATAAGGTCTCTGCCGTTACCTCGGTTGTAAAAGAGGAAGAATGAGAAGAGGCGCCTGACATCTGTTTATAATGTGGCCCCATCGTCTAGTGGTCTAGGAC
>JABMRG010000084.1 GCA_013202935.1 Candidatus Omnitrophota bacterium | reverse complement strand
CTTTTCTGCTCTTGATCGTTCTTTTCCTTGTTTGAAATTTCTGTTGCCTGTCGTACAGCATCAAGATTTCCTGATTCGAACATCTTAAGCTGCTCTTCTTGGCTTAATTTTCCACCAGCTGAATCCCTATTTCTCCCTAACTCTCTTTCTATAGACTTAAGGGCATCTAATAGCTCATCGGGATATAGCCCTGTCTCAACCTTACAAACCCCATTTAAGAACTTGGGTTGATTAGCATCTCCTATGGACTCTGTCTCAACAAGAGAAGAGACCGTTGCTATCTCCACACCCTTTCTGGAGTTGAGCTTCTCCATAGCAGTGTCTATATTCTTCTGCCTATCTCCAAGGTTAGAGCCTATACCTATATATACAACGCTCACTTGTGTAACCTCTTTATTCTATCAACTGCCTCCTTTAGCCTTTCTTCAGAGACAGTCAACGCCATCCTTATATATCCTTCGCCATTGGGGCCGAATCCTATGCCTGGGGTAGTCACTATATCTGCCTTCTCCAATAATGACTTAGTAAGTTCATTTGATGTATAACCGGGTGGAACAGGTATCCATACATAGAATGTAGCCTTCGGCTTATCTATTTTCCATCCAAGGCCATTTAAACCATCTACAAGCACATCGCGCCTTTTCTGGTACATTATATTAAGTTCATCTATATGCTGCTGTTCACCCTCCAGCGCTATTATACCGGCAAATTGTACAGCCTGAAAAACACCTGAGTCTATATTAGATTTTACTGTCCTTAATGCTGATATTATATCCTTATTGCCACATACAAAACCAAGCCTCCATCCGGTCATATTATATGTCTTTGACAGTGAATGGAATTCAACACCTGCATCTTTAGCACCTTCTATCTCTAGAAAGCTTGATGGCCTATACCCATCATAAGACATCTCAGAATATGCGGCATCGTGGCATATGATTATGTTATTCTCATTAGCAAAGTCCAGGGCTTTTCTAAAAAAACCTTCGGTTGCTGTTGCGCCTGTCGGATTATTAGGATAGTTCAAGAACATAATCTTTGCTCTCTTAGCGACCTGATAATCTATTTTTTCAAGATCTGGCAAAAAATCATTTTCTGCCAGCAGAGGCATGAGATACGGAACACCACCTGCAAGTATCGTACCAGACTTATATGGCGGATAACATGGATCAGGTATCAGTACCTCATCACCATGATTTATAAATGCAAGCGGGATATGGGCAATACCTTCTTTTGAGCCGAGCAAAGGCAAAACTTCAGTCTCAGGATCAAGGTCTACATTAAATCGCCTCTTGTACCACCTGGCTATCGCTTCTCTTAGCCTTAAGAGCCCCATATCCATAGCATAGCGGTGGTTTTCAGGGTCTCTTGCAGCCTTGTATAGCTGCTCGATTATATGCATAGGTGTTGGTGTATCAGGGTCACCTACTCCTAAATCAATGATATCCCTTCCTTCCTCTTTTGCCTTTTTCTTTATCCTGTCGATCTCTGCAAAAAGATATGGTGGCAATCTCTTTAATCTACCTGCAATCTCATACATAAGTTCTCCTCTTAGCTTACTTACACTCCTTCAAGGACATCCTGCATGGTGTATAAGCCCGGTGATTTATCTGCTATATACTTTGCCCCGCGTAATGCACCATTTGCAAAAACATCTCGTGAATGTGCACGATGGGTTATCTCTATCCTTTCATTATCTCCTGCGTATATTATAGTATGGTCCCCTACGACATCGCCCGCGCGAACAGCATGTATGCCTATCTCTCTTTTGCTCCGTTGGCCTACATTGCCCTCTCTGCCATAAACCGCTAAATCCTTCAATGGCCTTTCTTTTGTATCAGCCAGTAGCTGGGCAAGGGTCTTTGCAGTTCCGCTTGGGGAATCCTTCTTTTTGTTATGATGGACCTCTACTATCTCTATATTATAATCCTCACCAAGCGCATTTGCTATCTCTGGTACTAAGCGAAATAGTAGATTCACCCCTATAGACATATTGGCAGATAGAAGAACAGGTACGGAACCTGAGGTCGATTTTACAACCTTATGCTCTTCATCTGTTAATCCAGTAGTTCCTACCACAATAGGAATCTTCAGCTTTCTTGCAACACTTAGGCTGGAAAGAGTTGCGGTTGGTGTAGTAAAATCTATTATCAGATCAGCGTCCTTTGCAGCAGTACTTAAGTTATCAGATACCTTTATATCAAAAGTCTCCTCACCGATAATCTTTCCAAAAGCTTTTCCAATATCCGGATGGCCTTTGGCCTCTGCCAGGCCTGTAACCTTTATCTCTTTATCCAAAAGCGCAAGAGATACTATCCTCTTTCCCATCCTTCCGCAACAACCTGAAACTGCTATTTTAATATTCATAGTATACTCCTTGTCTCACATGGGGACATTTTACAGTCTAACACTGGGGACACTTCACTTACTTTACAATGTAGTAAACCAATGTGAAGTGTCCCCATGCTCATATAAAGTGTCCCCTTGCTTACTATACTAGCCCGTAGTCTTTCAGGGCAGCTTTTAGTTTTTCCTTGTTCGTATCTGACATCTCACACATAGGAAGCCTAAGGCCTGGTTCTATAAGGCCCATCATACCCATAGCTGTCTTAACAGGTATAGGATTCGTCTCAATAAACATTGCCTTTACTAATGGGAGCATCTTATAATGGAGCTTCCTTGCCTGCTCGATATCGCCCTTTAAAAATGAATTGACCATATCAGCAACATCCTTAGGCACAATATTAGCAACTACAGATATTACACCACAACCCCCTATTGAAAGAAGCGGCAGCGTAAGCGAGTCGTCGCCAGATATCAGATCAAAATCATCAACACATAGCATCCTTGTCTCAGACATCTGATTCAGATTTCCGCTTGCCTCCTTAACACCAATAACATTGTCAAGCTTGGAAATTCTTGCCATGGTTTCAGGAGCCACATTTATCCCTGTTCTCGAAGCTATATTATAGGCTACCAAGGGTATGCCTATCTTATTAAGGGCTTTAAAATGCTGATATACACCCTCCTGTGTAGGCTTATTATAGTAAGGTGTAATTATAAGCGCTCCATCAGCACCTACTCTTTTTGCGTGGCTGGTAAGTTCTACTGCTTCGCTTGTATTGTTGGAACCAGTACCTGCTATCACTTTAGTTTTTCCTCTTGCAGCATTCAAGATAACATCTATAACATGTTCATGCTCTTCTATAGAAAGCGTGGCAGATTCTCCTGTTG
>JABMRG010000083.1 GCA_013202935.1 Candidatus Omnitrophota bacterium | reverse complement strand
ATATACCATAGGAGGTCTTATAATAGCTACCTTTAAACCTCTGTCGCGATATTGGAGAGCGACTTTTTCTGCTTCTATCTTGGATTGTCCATAGTTGTTGGTTGCGCTAAGGGCAAGATCGTCGGTAAGTGGCACTTCTGAATTTCCGCCTATTACAGCTATGGAACTTAGGTAGACTACTCTTTCTATTCTTTCTTTTAGGCAGGCATCAAGCAAATTCTTTGTACCCTCAACATTTGTGCGCCTCAGCCTCTTAAGAGAAATATTATCCACTAATGCTGCACAATGAAAAACTATATCAGGTTTTTCCTGGTGAATTAACTTCTTAGTAGTTTCTTTGTCTTCAATATCAAGGTATACCGTCTTTACCTTATCTCTAAGAGAGCCTAGTTTATCAAGAGAGCGGCCTGTGCAGATAAGATCATGTCCTTTTTCAAAGGCCCTCTCTGAGAGCCTTTTGCCTATAAAGCCTGTCGCGCCAGTAATAAGAATCTTCAAAAGATTATTTTTTGACGTTGGCGTAAGCAGCTAGAGTAAAGTTTGTTTTGCTAGCTATAACCATAGCACCCCAAGCGATAAGGATAAATGCACTTATAGTTACGCCTAAGAGCAGGTCGCTTACTATGTTTTCGGAGATAAGAAATAGTTCTCCGTTCCACCAGTGGTCTATTACTCCAAATAAAGCGCCACCGTAAAACATAAGCATAAGCCACCATGTCCTTACATCCTTTGTTTTGCTCCATACGGTAGTAGTAACTACCGCTCCTACTAATGGTGCTGCATAACACATACTTTTTTCCTCCTTTCGTTTTAACATATACGTGGTAATTGGTCGGTCTCTAAAATAGGCAATATGCGGCCAGAGCCTATCCTTGTCTTTAAGACCACTTCTCTTTTGTTTGTGGTAGTAACCTTACCTATTATTTTTGATTTAGGGCCTATTGCACGCTTTATTCTTTTAGCATCTTTTCCATTTACAAAACATATAAATTTACCTTCATTAGCTACATACAAAGGGTCAAAGCCTAGAATACTACAAAGCTTAAGTACACTTCTTTTTACAGGAATCTCTTTTTCATATACCTCTATTCCTAGATTTGAGGCTTCTGCTATCTCGTTAAGTGCTGTAGCAAGGCCCCCTCTTGTAGGGTCGCGTAAGACACTTATATTATTTGAAGTAGAGAGCGCTCTCTCTACTTCAAAGTTCAAGCTCTTACAGTCACTCTTTATGGCTGATTTAAAACCGAGATTCTCCCTAGCATTCAATATGGCCATGCCATGCTCTGCTATGGAACCGTTTATGATAATTGCGTCACCTACCCTTGCCTTTGCGCTTATTCGCTTTGGGTAATCTATAACGCCTATGCCTGATGTATTTATATATACCTTATCACAAGCACCTTTCTCAACAACCTTTATATCTCCTGTGACTATTAGCACTCCTGCTTTTTTAGCTTCCTTTTTTATAGAATCTGCTATTTGCTCAATCACTTTAAACTCAAGCCCCTCCTCGATAATAAAGGATAAAGACAAAAAAAGCGGTTTTGCCCCCTTCATAGATATATCATTGACTGTGCCGCATACTGCAAGTTTTCCTATATCTCCACCGGGAAAAAAGAGAGGCTTTACAACATAAGAGTCTGTACTAAAGGCAAGCCTTCTTCCTTTTATCCGAAGCTCTGCTGCATCTGTAAGTTCATCGAGTATATTATTTGAAAGGCGTATTCGAAGCTTCTCAATAAGCTCATGCATGAGCTTGCCGCCATTTCCATGAGCTAATGTAATCTCTCTTATCTCAGCTTTCATATTTATAATAGGCTGCGCAGGTACCTTCGGCTGATACCATGCAGGGGCCGATGGGCCTTTTTGGCGTACATGCTTTTCTAAAAAGCTTACAGTCTTTGGGAGATTTTATTCCCTGTAAGACCTCTCCGCATAGACATCCCTTTTGCGGTGCTGGTTTTGGTATCTTTATATTAAACTCTCTATCCGCATCAAAATCTCTATACTCTTTTCGAAATACCAGGCCGCTTTTTTTAATCTCACCTATTCCCCGCCAATCTGAATCGTGCGGCTTGAATACAGCATTCAAGACATTTCTTGCCTTCGGGTTACCATTTTTCTTAACAACCCTCTTATATTCCACCTCAACATTATATGAGTTATCCCTTATCTTCTCAGCCAATCGTTTAATACCCTTAAGGATATCCATATCTTCAAAGCCTGTTATAACACATGGTTTCTTGTAACGCCTTGCTACTGCTTCATAGGCATGAGTTCCTGTAATAACACTAACATGGCCAGGACATATAAAGCCATCTACACCTATTTTCTTAGAGCTGGCTATTGTCTCCAAAGCAGGAAATAGGCACTTAAAATTGGAAAGCACAAAGAAGTTCTTTATTCCTTGCCTCTTTGCCTCTTTTATAGTAGCTGCTATGGTCGGGGAGGTTGTCTCAAAGCCAACACCCATAAATACTATTTTCTTTTTTGGATTCTTTTTGGCTATTGTCAATGTATCCATGCAAGAATAGACCACACGAACATCTGCACCATGCATCTTTGCCTCGGAAAGAGTACCTCTACTTCCTGGCACGCGTATCATATCGCCGAATGTAGTCATTATGACGTCTTCAAGCTTTGCTACTGCGATAGCCTTGTCAATATCATGTTGAGGTGTTACACAGACAGGACAGCCTGGGCCTGATATAAGCTCTATGGACTCAGGTAATAGCTTCTTTATACCTGAGCGGGCAATAGCCATGGTATGCGTTCCGCATACCTCCATAAGTTTAATCTTTATATTTGAAGACATCTTCCAATTCCTTTAAGGCATTCTTTATATCCTTTGCCTCTTGTTGTTTAACTTTTCCAATTGCAAAGCCGGCATGGATAAGGACATAATCGCCCTTTTTGACATTGCTTAGCACGCCCAGAGATATCTCTTTTGTGACACCGCCGAAATCTACTATCGCTTTGAGCTTGTTAATACTCTTAATCTTTGCAGGAGTTGCAAGACACATAATACTGCCCCAGTGCTATGTTATTGTCATTAGGAGTTGATTTATTCATCAGTACATTGAACCTTAAGCTGCCTAAACCCTCAACTACTTTCTTTGTTAAGAATTGGTTTTGGAATACCCCTCCGCTTAGTACCACATCTTTAGTCTTAAACTTATTTGATAGGCGCTTAACTACCTTTATTATAATATCTGCTATGGAATTATGAAATTTAGTTGCCATAATGGCCTTGGGCTTCTTATTTTTAAGGTCCTTGGCCATATGCTTAAAGATAGGAGCAGTATCTATTATACTCATATCTTTCTTAGTTACAAGATTAAATGGATATGTTCCATCTTCACCCTCTTTACAGATCTTCTCTAATCTTATAGGGCCTTCTGCCTCATAAGAAGCTTTGGTGCATACACCGAGAAGGGCTGCTGCTGCATCAAATAGCCTGCCTGCACTTGACGTCAGGGGTGAATTTATCCCTTTATCTACCATCTTAAGAATAAGTTTCTTCTCCTCTGAGCTGACATCCTTTATAAAGGCGGCTCCTTCCTTGCCTAAAATACTCAATACCATTCGCCAGGGTTCATGCACTATTCTTTCGCCTCCTGGCATCATTACATATTTAAGGTGTGCCAAACGCCTAAAATTAGAACCCTTAGCAAATATAAATTCCCCACCCCAGATATTCGAGTCCTCCCCAAAACCTGTACCATCGAAAGCTACACCAAGAACCCCTTTTTTCAACTTATGCTCTGCAAGTATACTTGCTATGTGCGCGTGGTGATGCTGAACAGCATGGAGTTTAGAGCTGGGAAACTGATCTTTAAGCTCTCCTGCTAAGCGGCTTGAGAAGTATCCTGGGTGTAGATCGTGGGCTATTATATCCAGCTTCTTATTCTTAATAGCCTTGCTTACCTCTTTTTTCAGGCTCTCATAGTTTTTGGCATCTGATAGATCACCTATCTCAGGCCCAAAAGAAAGCCTCTTGCCGTTTGCAAGTAAAAACTTATTCTTTATATCCGCACCAAGCGCAAGTATATTCATCTTAACTTTCTCATAATATTGGGAACGTTTCACTCGCTTCTAACTCCTTGTCACACAATAAGTTATGATATTGAACATTACACTTTTTTTATATAATCAAAGCCCAAAAAGTGTAACGGTCAACTCCACAACCTAATGCAACGCAATAGGTTATGAGCGAGTGAAACGTTCCCTTTTTATTCGCTTTTTATTCGACATCGAAGGAGATGACCTGTATGTTTGTTCCGGGGAAAAAGATCAGCTCTAGTTTGGCATCTTTACATACAGTATCCTTTGCTAGAACCTTAAACGTCTCTTTAAATGAATCTTCCTTTACCCCGATAAGTTGGCCTACCTTTATCTTTATATTTGTTACAGCCTTTGCTCCTTCTTTTGCCGCATGTTCTGATATCCCTTTTACAATCGGCTCTATTAAATGTGTCTCATGCATTATTTTATCTCCTCTGCTATATTATTCAGCGCTTCCTTTGCTTCACTTGACATCTCATCACCAAAATTGATACTCTTCGGCTGCATACCTAGCAAATATATCTCTGCACCTGTACTGTTCTCCAGAAACTCTATAAGCATTGCTGGTGACATATTATGTGTAGTAAGCCCGGAATTGGCTATCTCATCCTTCTTCAATATCTTATATACGCCTGGATTAAGATCCATATGCACAGCATCGACGAGCAAAATAGTGTCAGGATTCTCTTTTGCGATCTTTCCTGTATAGTTCTCAGGTGCTGTTTGTCCATCGATACAGACAAAAGGCGTCTTATCTTTAAGCTTCTCCACAAGAAGGGGCCCAAAGCCGTCATCGCCTTTCATTATATTGCCGATGCCGACAATTACAACTTTTCCTTTAAGTATATTCTTGATTTCCATATTAAAGTACTCAGGGACAGTCCCTTAGCAGAATAATGCATCCTTGGGGCTGTCCCTAAAAATTATTCTTTGGTAGTTAGAGTTGTCTCTCTTCTGCAGCGGGCACAGAGAATTTTTACTCTGTCAGAACGTCCATTATCCTTTAACGCAGAGATAATATTCTCATCTATAATTCCAAGTCCCTTGAGTCGAGATAAATAAAGGGTGGGGTTTGAATAGGTAAGTTCGCCTATCTTTTCAGATATCCATTTTAGGTGGTCTTTACATGCTATCGTATCACCACATATTTCGCAAAGTTGGAGCTCCTTATCTATAGTCTCAAACGCTTGGCTTCTATCAAAAAAAGCCAATTCCCAGTCATTCGAGAGCTTTATACCCTCATGATCAGCTATGCAGGCTGCTTCACACTGACCACAAAATATACATGTGTCTGTATAATGGATCATTGTGCGTTTGGCCTCTTCCTTATTAACTATATCCTTAGAATCGAGCGCATTAACAGGGCATACTTCCACGCATGCACAACAACCGACACATTTCTGATCATCATATTTAGGCTGCCCTCTAAAATTCTTATGAGGCACATGAGGCTCTTTTGGAAACTTGGAGGTATATGGCCCTACTATCAATGCCTTGATTGCCTCGATAAGTTCTCTAATCTTTGGTAGTTTCACTAGACTTCGCCTTCTTTATCCTTTTTATACATATCTACTACGCTTCCTTCAGAAAGCTTAACCCCTGCCCTGTGAGCACCTCTTGAGACAGCATGTGCTGCAACAGGGGCGGTCAATATCAAAAATATTATACACAAAAGGGCCTTCATACCTGCGGCAGTAGGACCAACGATTAAGAACGTACCAAAGAGTATGCTGCATGTTCCTAAGGTAACACACTTTGTAGCTGCTTGCAGTCGGTTATATACATCTGGAAGACGTACAAGCCCAAGGCAACCGAAGAAATCAAATGCCAAGCCTACTCCTATAAATATCAGACCTATGGTATTACTCATCAAACCCTCTTCCTTCTAAATATTTAGAAAGCGCAAGAGTACTTATGAAACTCTGAAGTGCCCATGCTATTCCTATATCTATATACCAGGACCTTCCTGTCGATATTGTCAAAAGCGCACAAAGGCCCACAATCATGATGCCAAGTATATCGACAGCCACTACCCTGTCAGCACCTGTAGGGCCTCTTCCTATGCGATAGAGTGACAGCAGGCATGCTAATATAATTACATATAATCCTCTGCTTAAGAAACCTACATATGGCAGGTCAGGGCAGAAAAGAATTGGAAGCGGTTTTCTTAGAATTATTATTCCTACCCACGTCAATAGTATTGCCCCTAAAACCCATCTGAATAGCTTCATATTCTTTCCTTAGTCAAAAATCTTCTCTAATACTTTCTCAAAACGTTCTACAATAATCTTGGTAGCCTTATCTACGTCTTTTGTCTTTACATTGATCCAGTGAATATACAGAATTCCGTTATCAGCATCTATATCAACTGTCATAGTCCCTGGGGTGAGTGTTATAGAATTTGCCAAGAATGTAAGGGCTGTATCACTTTTAAGCCTGGTCTTTACTTTAACAATGCCTGGGCTTATAGGCAGCTTGGGATGTAAGACCCTATACGCAACATCTATATTTGCCTTAAAGCATTCCCACAAGAACAGAGGCAGATAATGAAAGAAGAAATACCAGTAACGAAGAGGGTGTTTTAAAAGGCGTGGCCTTTTTATGAACAAATCTCCTGTTAAAAATGAGACAAAACCGGCCACAAATAGGCCCACCAGGAGGTGCTGCTTATCCGGCACCCAGGTCAATAAGGCCCAAGCCAAAAATGCTATCAGAAATAATACTATTCTACTCTTCATTTATTTTAACCCTGTTAATATCCCTGTTGAATATCTTACGCCCTGCAACATAGTGTCTGCTGCGGGCTTAAGAAATAGCTCATCTACTCCAGGTACAAGGAGCAGCCCGCCTATTAAGGTTATAACCGCAAGTATAGCCATTGATAATTTCATAAATACCGGAACTTTCTTTATATGCTTTAAAGACTCTTTTAAGCTTCCGGAAAAGGCATACTTTGTGACCTTAAGATACATGGCCAGCGTCAATATACTAACCAGTATAGCCCAGAATGCATAACCAAACCGTCCTGCCTGTACAACTGCCACTATTATAAATAGCTTACTCCAGAAACCGCTAAAAGGTGGTATCCCAGCTATAGACATGGAACCTATAAGGTTTATCGTGCTCGTAAAGGGTGCGTTTTGAGAAAGGCCTCCCATCTTCTTCAGGTCACGTGTGCCTGTTATATACTCGACGCTGCCAGAGTTTAAGAAGAGGAGTGACTTGAATATAGAGTGGTTAAATAAATGAAATAGCCCTGCCAATATTCCTAAAGGTGTTGCTAAACCTATAGCCAGTACAATATAACCTATCTGGCTTATAGAAGAATACGCAAGTAATCTCTTAAGATCCCACTGCCCAAGTGCCAGAAGCCCTCCTACAACCATTGATAGTGCACCCAGAAACATCAATATAGAGGATATGGGCTGGCTTATTCCGATTACATTAAAGAAGATCCTGCAAATGGCATATATACCAAGAGACTTTATCAATACACCTGAGAGCATCGCTGATATAGGCGCTGGCGCAGAAGGGTGCGCATCAGGCAGCCATCCATGGAAAGGAACAATTGCAGCCTTTAAGCCAAACCCCATCAGAAACATCACGCTTACCATAAGCGTAAGGTTGGTTGTGTTCTTCTGGGCTAGGACATTAGCCATATCTGCCATATTCAATGTAGAGGTATAACCGTAAAGAAGAGCTATACCCAAAAGGATAAAGAGAGAACCGATTGTTCCCATAACAGCATATTTAAAGGCTGCCTCAAGCTCGTGCTTCTCTGTGCCAAAGGCTACCAGTGCATAACTTGCAACAGATGCTATCTCTAAAAACACAAAGAAGTTAAATATATCACCTGATATTATAACGCCATTCATCCCTGCAACCATCAGGAAGAACAATGTATAGAATTTCCACTTGGAGGTAAATCTCTCCATATAGTTTATCGAATATATGACTACACAAAAGGCCACAAGATTTACAACCACTAACATAAATGTAGTTAAACCATCAAGGACCATGCCTATACCAACAGGAGGTATCCATCCGCCAACGCTATAAGTAAGCACACCATACATATTGTATATACGTACACTCAATAGAGAAAGTACACAGATTACAAGCGCTGTTAATATCGCCAATAGATCAGATATCCACCGTGCCTTCCTGCCTATAAGGGAGATTACAAATGCCCCGCCAAGCGGTATTGCTGTAAAAAGTGGTATTATACTAGAGATATTGCTCATCCGTTAAGCTCCCTGATCTTTGTAATATCGAACGTGCCGTATTTCTCATATATCCTCATAGCAATAGCAACGAGTAAAGCTGTGGTTGCAAGCCCTATAACAATCGCGGTAAGCACCAGGGCATGTGGCAAAGGATCGACCATATTTGTTATGTCAACTCCTTCTTGGAATATGGGGGCCCTTCCTCCTATGCGATAAGCGGTCAATATAAAGAATAGATTTGCGGCATACTCTGATATGATAATACCTACTATAATCTTAATAATATTGCGCTTTCTTAAGACGCAATAGAGCCCAATGGCAAAAAGTACTAAACATAGAAAGTATATTATCATTCTTTCTTCTCCGAATCGAGATCAAGCAATACCAAAGCTACAAATATAGCAAATAGCCCGGCTCCGACCTTAAGGGCTATGGCTATATTGCATAGAGGTATTATACCTGCACTAAACAGCTTAAAGGGTTCGCCCTTGTTTATGAAATTTAAGAAGAAGTATCCACCTGTAAATCCTAATAATGCTATCAATAGAAAGAGCATTGCCCCTGTGCTTTCCAGTATTGAGGTTGCCCGTTTTGATAGCTTCTTTAAGGCGGCCTCCTTACCATAAGCAAGCATAAGGTGAACGAATGAGAGCGCTATGATAACACCGCCTGCAAAACCTCCTCCAGGAGAGACATGGCCATGGAGCACAATATATATACCATAAAGAAATATGAGCCCTACTGTAAAGCGCGTAATGGTCTTAACAATTATAGACATGCCCTTTCCGTGTTCGTGACTCATTTCATTCGTCCTCTTCCTTTATAGTTTTACCCTCTTTTTTCCTACCTACTTTTCGCACCAGCGTAAGTACGCCGATCACCGCTGTAAAAAGAACAGTTGCTTCGCCAAGGGTATCATATGCCCTGAAATCGAGTATTACAGAACTTACAAGGTTTGTGGCTCCTGTCATAGGAAGCCCTTTCTCAAGATATATCTTTGCAACCCTCATAGCAGGGTAACCAAATTGAGGCAGATCTGTTATAGCCTTACAAGCTACAGTAAGGAATGTCCCCACAAATACAATGGCAATAAGCGTATTAAGAAACCATCTGCCTGTAGGAGAAAAGGGGAGGTCTTTCTTCAAAGTCGCTCTTATCAATATAATAAGGGCCAATATCTCAACTACAAGCTGTGTAATAGCTACATCAGGGGCCTTAAGTATTAGAAAGACTATAGAAAGGCCCAATCCTACTGCACCAACAGCAACAACAGATGAGAGCAGGTCTTTTACCTGTATCGCTATTATCGCTCCTATGATCATAAATATTAGTAGTATATATAGTTCTATCATATATTTACCTTAAAAGAATCCAAAATAATATTATCGTACCCAATAGGCACCATCCAAGGTATGTAGGAAGTACGCCGTTGTGAATATAGCGTAAAACCTTAATAAACCCAGAACTTATTTTCTCACCTACATCATAAAGATCAAATACCTTCTTCTTGGCAAGCTTATATATGACCCTTAACAGGCCTATCTCCTGTATTGTATTGTAAAACTCTGTTCCAGATACCCTCATATCAGGGTGTGACTTTACATCTTCTCCACCAACAAAGCTTTCGGTACGTCTTGTCTTAACTGCTGTGCTAAACAGATATATTATAGAACCGATTACAATGCCAGCCAGTATTAAAATAGTAGCAGCCCCTGCATTCCATACGCCAGAAAGCCTCGGCCAGATACGTATACTGGGAAATATAAATACCTTAAGCGGTATCTGGTAAGCAAAGACACCAAATATAACACAAAGAGAGGCGAGTGTAATCATCGGTGCAAACATGCTTGAGCCGACAATGCGCTCCTCATTTACTTTTATATTCCTGGAGGGCTGGCCTAGAAAAACCGCATGCACAAGCTTCATAAAGCTTGCTAATGTAAGAGCGCTTCCAAACATGGCAGCTATGAGCCAGATTACCCATAGGTGCCCTCCTGCTTTAGCTGTCTCTATTATACCCTGATATATAAGCCACTTTGACGCAAAACCATTAAATGGCGGAACACCTGATATAGCCAATGAGGCCAGTAAAAATGTAACAAACGTAATAGGCATTATCTTTGCCAATCCGCCCAATCTTCCCAAATCAGTAGTCCCTGTCTCTTTCTCAACAGCACCTGCGCCAAAAAATAGGCATGACTTATATATGGTATTGTTTAGCATATGAAAGAGCCCGCCTGCAATACCTATCGGATTTGCTGTGCCTATGCCTAATACCATATATCCGACCTGGCTTACAGCATGATATCCAAGTAATCTCTTAAGATCGTGTTGCACTAATGCCATCATAACAGCTGCCATTATTGTAAAACTGCCTATTGCCATCAGAAATATATTCATTGAAGGATTGAGCTGGAATATATCGAGTGAAATTCTGGCAAGAAAATATATACCCAAGAGTTTATCAAGGGATGCTGGTAAAAATGCTACAACCGGCGTCGGTGCATCCTCTGCTGTGTCAGGAACCCAGGTATGAAACGGCATAGCCCCTGCTTTTGCAAATGCGCCTGCTGCTAAGCATAAATATGCCAAGGTCGCCGGCCTTGTAGAAAGAGGTATGGACATCTTATCCATCTGAAGTAGCCCTGTAATATGCCAGACAAAGGCTATTCCTAAGAGCATAATAGCATCTGTACCACCAATAATAATAAACGCCTTCTTTGCCGTAGAATTAGTAGTCTCCTTCTTACCATAACCTATAAGAAGATAAAGAAGAAGCCCCAGGAATCCCCAGAATACTATAAAAAGTATAAGATTATTTGAGAAGACCGCACCGAGTGAAGCTACTAGCGTAAGAACTACATAGAGATAGTAGCTGAATAAGCCCTTTTGTCTACGCATAAACCCGAATGAATAGATAATAGTCAAGATAGAGAAGAATACTATAAATATTCCCACAAATATAGAAAGCTGATCAATCTTAAAAAAATATGTACTCAGGTTTAGCATTTAAACTTCTCTTTTAGTTTCTCTGTCTTTGCCTGAGAAAGCTTAATAAGCTCCTCGCCATTATAAACCTTTTTGCCTTTAGTGTCCCGCACAGCCATCCTCTCTGTGCAGCAATAGCATGGATCTATAGCTGCAAGGATTATTGTGGCATCAGAGATAGTCTCTCCTATAATAGTCGATTTATATGTTGGTAGATTCATAAAGGTAGGTGCGCGTACCTTATGCCTCTCTGGGGTGTTTGTACCATCACTGCGTACATAATGAAAACACTCGCCCCTTGGTGCCTCTATGTGCCCTATGCCTTCACCTGGAGGAATACTCTTTATGTTCGCATCGATCTCACCTTCCGGCATTCCAAGAAGGCACTCTTTTATTATCTTAATAGACTCATACATCTCAAGAACACGTAATACCACTTTGTCAAACACGTCTCCATTCTGTGTTACTATCATATTCCATTCTACCTTATCGTAAGCACCGTATGGAGAGTCTTTTCTTAAGTCTCTTGCTACACCAGAACACCTTGATGTGGGCCCCAGTGCGCAGTAATCGATTGCTTCCTCTTTGGTAAGAACCCCTACACCTTTTGTCCTTGCATGGAGCACCGGATCATCCATGACCGCCTTCTTTAGCATATTAAGGGTAGGTACTATAGAATCTATCTTTCGTATAACCTCTGTGGCAATCTCTATATTTATGTCTCTTCTTACGCCTCCCGGCTTAAACATAGCATAGTTGTTTCTGTTGCCGGTCATCATCTCCATAGCATCGAGCACTTCTTCTCTTAGTTTCCATGCCCACATATATACGGTATTGTATCCCAAGAAATGGCCTGCGAGCCCTAACCATAAAAGGTGCGAATGTAGCCTCTCAGACTCTGCTATTATAGTCCTTATATACTTTGCCCTTTCAGGCACCTCCATTGGTATAACATCCTCCACAGCCCTTACATGCGCAAAAGGATGACTTGTAGAACATATGCCACAGATCCTCTCTACAAGAAATACCGCCTGGTCAAAGGTTTTCTGTTCAGAAAGCTTCTCAATGCCCCTATGATTGTAGCCTACCTCTACGTCTATATCTACAACCTTCTCACCCTCAACTGTAAGGGTAAAAAATTCCGGTTCTTCCTGAAGCGGATGGTATGGACCTATAGGTACTATCGTTCTTCCCATTACACCCCTCTATCTCTGATGGAACCTTTGTCCCATTCTTTATAATCTCTTCTTAGAGGATAAACACCCTCGGGCCAGTCATCTGGCAGAAGCAGCCTTCTTAGATCAGGGTGGCCTTTGAAGTTTATGCCGAGCATCTCATGCATCTCACGCTCAATCCAGTTTGCACCTTTAAAGATAACTGCCAAAGAATCTATCTCAGGCTTTTTCTTATCAAGCTTTACCCTTAAGGAGATTATAAGGTTTATATCTTCGACAATAAAATGGTAGAGAATCTCAAAATGGGTCCTCACATCTACGCCAGAGGCTATGTTAAACCGAGCCCCAAGATCTTTAAATATATATCTTGCTACCCTGGTAATAGATTCGGGTTTTATCTCAATATAGACACGCTTTTCGGATTTATCTATTGTGTCAATAATATCTTCGGTAAATCGTGTTTTTAAGTCTACTAGAACTTGTTCTCTATTCATGGTTTTGCTTTCATGCAGGTATTGCTGAATTACAATCTTTTGCAGGGACAGTTGCCGCTAGCATGGGGACACTTTACTTACTTTACTATGTATTAAGCTATTGTAAAGTGTCCCCAGACTTATTGTAAACTGTCCCTGTTTTCTTCTCATACTTTGGTTACTGATTTTTGTACTTTGTTTATTAATTTGACTGCTCCTGCGATAATTGCCTCTGGTTTGGGCGGACATCCTGGTATATATGCATCAACGGGAATAATCTTATCCAATGGTAATGGACAATTATAGCTATCAATAAACATGCCTCTTGACATAGAGCACTCGCCTATAGCAACTACAAGACATGGCTTAGGTGCCTGCTCATATAGTGTCTTTAGCCTTGCAGCAGACTTTCTATTGCAGGAACCTGTAACAAGCAGCACATCAGCATGACGTATGCTCCCTGCCAAAAGCATACCAAATCGTTCGATATCAAACCTTGGCGTTAAACAGTCGAGCACCTCGATGTCACAATTATTGCAGCTTCCTGTTGAAAGATGAAAGACCCAAGGTGATTTTAGTAACGCTTTTAGTTTTACGCTCATTACAAACCTCTATAAGCTAATATGATAGCTATTACGGCAATTATTGTCATAGGCCCCCAGAAAAATCTTACAGCCTGGTCTATTCTTACCCTGGGGTTTGTATTCCTTATCACTGTTATTAGTGCTACAAAACCAACATATTTTAGCACACTGTAAAGCAGGTGTATACCATCAAATCTAAATCCCCCTGTAAACATTATCATCATAAAAAAGGGAAGTGTAAAAAGAAGCATATTTTTCATAAGCCTATATACTGCGAGGGGTGCGCCTGAGTACTCTATTAATACTCCTGCCATCAGTTCTGTCTCTGCCTCAGGCATATCAAATGGAACAAGCGCCAGTTTTGCCTGCACACACATTACAACCACAATAAGTGCCAGCGCACCTGAGAGACTT
>JABMRG010000082.1 GCA_013202935.1 Candidatus Omnitrophota bacterium | reverse complement strand
GTCCACAACAACATACATACCGACTACTCTGTTAAAGCTGCCCCTTATATCTTCAGCAAATCCCCTAGATTTACTACCCTGTTCCAATTCTTTCCCAAATGGTAAAGTTATTATCGGCACCCTATGAGTGATCGGACCTCTGCTTATAACCATACAAGCTACTTCAGCATTACCTGAGAGCAGGTGGTTTATATTATCAAGGACTCTTTTGTATCTACTTATTCTATATAGTTTCTGTAATGTTTCTGGCTTATCTAATGCGTCTGCTATTCTTTCACCGACATCCTCTTCTTCAAACTGGATATAATCTGTTGTCTTTCTTATTATGTCCCTGCGCATTTCTATATCCAGATCTTTAAACCGAACTTTTTCAATTTTTATACCAATCCGGGGAACAGTCTCTGCCCCCTGGGGGTTATAGTATTCTGTTAAGCACTCCTCTAAGTTGGCAAGGGAGCCTTCTGCTCCATAATATAATCTGCTTGAAGGTGCTGTAAGAATATTAACAAGCTCTTGAGCGCCTTGTGGATCAATCTGGCCTGCATAAAATGCTTCAAAGAGCCCCTTGCCCTGTTCTTTGAAGGATGGATTAGAGGCCTCGGCTTGCGCCTCTATAAATAATCTATACTCGTATTCCGCGTTAACCATAACATCGTCCGGAGTTTGCGGTTCTCTGCCGGTATTTTCTATATATCTTTGTCGTGCCCTTCTATATGCCTCTATGTACCTCTGGGTTCTTGCTTCTCCGAAATAATTTAATGCATTCTCTTCTATGGCAATTGTTGCCTCTTCTATTGTGAGGCTATTACCCCCTGCAGACGAAGCCTTTATAGCTCCAGGTTCTCCTTTATGAATACTCTCATAGAATACTTCTCTAGCAGGGCCTAGGTAACCGTGGTAAACCTTCCATACTTTTTCACTCCTTTCGTAGGCCTCGTTAGCCAGTCCTTTTAAGCTGGAAGATGTGGGAGATTCTGCCAATCTTTCACTTAACCATAAAAGAGCCTCCTCTGTTGTATTGTGTCCTGATAGCCATTTAAGCACCTGTTGGTTGTGATCTTCACCAGAAATAGCACTCTTAATAATACCTATAAGAAAATAAGCGAGGATTTCTGCGGTTCTCATGCTATGTAATCTTACCAGCACTTCATCTACTATAGCGGATTGTGGAGCTTTCAGGCGTTTCATTAACATAATACGCCTTACCATGTGTTCTATCTCGTGGTCTAGCGCTGCTCTTTCCATTGCTTCCGCTGGGTCATTTTGTGTTTGCCTTGCTTCTTCTCTAAGCACTCCCCTTAGAGAGTCTTCAATCTCATCTAGTACATCTTGTGGATAACGTGAACTTTTAAATATACGCGGGCTGGCGTCTCCCAAAAGGACCCTGATATTTCTAATATGTATTTTCTCGATAGCATTACTAAATATAATAAAATAGACATGACCGGGATACTGTGAATTCGTACCTATACTGTCCAAAACCTTACCATTGTCTAATCTGGTTACCTGTCTTTCTGTATAATAAGCGGGGATAAGATCATTAAAAATATGTATATATCTGCTCTTATCCATATTTACTGCAAACATCACAAATGCCCTTCCGTGCGTAAAACCATCTTGGTTTGCAAGGATATATCTTCTGCTAATCAGAAAATCGTTGAGTTCATGCATTATATTTTTGGCGCTTTCAGGAATATCTTTTCCCCGATAATCTGGGTCTATACCCAATTCTTCTCTCATAAACACCTCAAATGTGCCAATAGCTTCATCTGCTTCCCGCTCTCTTCTCTTATCCAAGAGCCACCCTATTTTCTCTTTTAGCTCAAAGAGTTCCTGTTCTAAACCGCTTGATGCGATATCTTCAAAAACCAACTGTCTTCCTGCTGATGAGGCTTTTGCATTTGTAACAAGTTTATAGACTGCCCTTCTGTTAGAGCCAACAAGGCCAATTCTAAATTCTTCACCTATGCCACTTACAAAATCGGCTATTTTTAGGCTTTCTGGTATAAGCCCCCATTTTGGGTCTTGTATCGTTACGAGCCCAGTTTCATCATAAAAAGAATATAGCGATCCTACAAATGCTACGCCTGTCATTGCAAGCCTAGAAGATATCTGTCTTAGATATTTTTTGAATTCTTCTTCTTCTATTCTTATACTCATATACCTTCTAAATGAATCTTCATCAAGCTCTGCTCTAGCTTCAGCTATCTCGTCTGCTAATGTTGGATTATTACTATGGAATAATATAATATCGAAAAGCTGAGCTGGCATTTCGTCAGGGAAAGAGTCTGCTTCAAACACAGATACACTATCTCCTGTTATATCGTAGAAGTGGTCCATATTAAACCGGGTAGTCTTAACAGCATCTGGGTTACTATCATTTGCATAGAGCTCAACTTTTAACTCTTGCTCATGGCTTAGGCCTTTTACATACTCTTTTACCATACGGTACGTAGCCATAGCATCTACGCCTGTACCAGGGCCTATTACATATATGCGGATAGTATCTCTTTTTAATCTCAGCACATTCTCTACAGTCGGGCCAATCTCTTCTTTTACATAATCTAACATGGTAAATATAAATTTGCTATCATTCGTGGGAAGATAAACCCCGGGCAAAGTCGCTATCTGCCCTGTACCTGTATGCTGTTTTAGGG
>JABMRG010000081.1 GCA_013202935.1 Candidatus Omnitrophota bacterium | reverse complement strand
CTTCTGTCCAGGCAAAAATCGCAATTACTTATTAAAAGCGGCACAAGTTCCGGATAAATCGTTCCGTAAGGGCACGCGTGAGAACACGACTTGCAGCTTACGCAGCGCATATTATGCCTTACTAAGAGCTTATCCTTTTCCTCCTGTTGTTCTAAGGCTTCAAAAGGACATGAATTAACACAATGTGGCTCTTCGCATTTGCGACATACTAGTGCATATGTGGCAAGCTCAGCTATAGAATTTACGCCATTATTACCAGGGTGATAGAAATAGCTGCATTTAAGCTTGCAGTTCTCGCATTCACCTGATGCACACACATCTAGGTCTATATAGAGTTTCTTATCCTTTGACATATCAATCCCAGATATTTTCAAAATCTTTTATCTGCGCATAAGTAAAGACTGGTCCATCTTTACAAGCGTAATATATACCAAGTCTGCAATGGCCGCATTTACCTATACCACAGGACATATTCTTCTCCATTGAAAGATATATATTATCATCTTTAAAACCCATCTCTAGCAACTTTAGGGTTGAAAACTTCATAGCTATAGGTGGGCCACAAACTACTGCTATACCATTCTTGTAATCCATCTTAACATCATCTAATATAGTAGTAACTACCCCTACATTACCCTTCCAGCTATCATCACCCTTATCAACTGTAAGCCTTAAGTTTAAGTCATCCTTTTTAGACCATCCATTTATCTCATTCTTATATAGAAACTCTTTAGGATTTTTGCATCCAGCTCTATAAAAAACCTGTTTAAACTCCTTAATGCGATCAAAAAGAACATACATAAGGCTTCTTATAGGTGCAAGGCCGCAGCCTCCTCCTACTACCAGGATCTCCTTGTTCTTAAACTTATCAATAGGGTAACCCTTACCCGTAGGGCCTCTTACACCTATTGTGTCGCCTTTTTTGAGTTCATGGACCTTATCTGTAACCTTGCCCACCTTCATTACAGTGACCTCCATAATATCCTTCTCATCAGGCCTTGATGAAGGTGTAAAAGGCGCCTCTCCCACTCCAGGTATGGTTATCTCAACAAACTGCCCTGTCTTAAAGCTTATGGATTCTTTAGGCTCAAACCTTATAGTCTTTATAGTAGGCGTTTCTGTTATTACATCTATAACTTCAGCCTCTATAGACCTATATGGATTACCATTACACGCCATCTACAAGTCTCCTTAAGACTTTTCTTATATCTATCTTTGCAGGGCATGCTGATATGCAACGCCCGCAACCTGTACATGCGTATATATCAGCGACTTTCGGAAAGAAATCGAACTTCTTCTCAAACCTGTTCCTTAATCTCATCCAAAGCCTCTCTCTCGGGTTTGCGCCTCCTGCAACGCGTGCAAAATCTTTTACCATACAGGAATCCCAAAAGCGCAGGCGTGCCATCTTCTGTTTATCCTTCTGATCATATAATAAGAAACAGTGGCAGGTAGGGCATATTGTATTACATGCTCCACACTCAACACAGGCCTTTGCCTCATCTTCCCATATATTGGATTCGAAGTTCTTCTCAACTACACCCTTGTAACTTCTTTCATAAGGCACGTTATTTTCGTGGATATTATTCTTTACCTCTTCAGAGATTTTTTCTCTTAGGTGGTCTCTCTGCTTTATATAGCCTTCCTTAGCTACTTCAAAAAGAAAAGGATGCATACTTATAACCTTTGCCCCCTTTGTAGAGCCAGGTTCTGCTAAGAAACCGTCTTCGAGCTGGGTTAGGTTTATGTCAAAGTCTTTTTGTGGATGGGGCTTTACACCTACTGCAAGGCAAAAGCATGTACCTATTATGCAAGTGCAATCGGCAGATATGATAAGGTTATCTTCGCGAAGCCTATTATAGAAGGGGTCTTCGTAGTCATGGTCTTTGAAGACATGATCCTGTATCTTAAAACCTTTCAGATCGCATGCCTTAACGCCTACTATCGCATAAGGCTTCTCATTCTTGCGGGGAGAATCAGGGCTATACCCTTCTGCGACTTTCTCCCTTGCAGGGGAAAAGAAAGCCTTTACCGGCTCAAAAGGCCTTACCTCGCCTATTACAATGTCATCAGCTGGGCCATTATATTTTCTATAGAAGCGCTGATTAGACTTCTTGACAGGAGTATATACTTCATACTCCTCTCTTAATGTCTCAAGCAGTTTAAACAGATTTTCGTTTGATATAAAATTCATCTTATGCTTTCTTATTCACTAAAAAATATGATAGTGTCTCAAGTTCTCGTGAAAGATCCACATCTTTTACTTTCACATTCTCAGGAACAGCCAATGCAGCTGGCGCAAAGTTTAATATGCACTCAATTCCAGCTTCAACTAACTTTTCTGTAACAGCCTGTGCGCTCTGAGCTGGTACTGCTATAATCGCTATAGATATATTTTTTGCTTTAATAATCTTCTCTATATCATCTATAGTACTGATTGTAACATCGCCTATCTTCCTGTCTATCTTCTTTGCTTTTGAATCAAATGCAGCTACTATATTAAGGCCGTGATCTGCAAATCCCGGGTATGTCAAAAGTGCCATGCCCAAGTGGCCTGCACCTACAACAGCTACGTTCCATGTCTTATCTCTTCCTAGTATCTTTTCAAGCGCAGCTTTCAGTTCCTGCGTATTGTATCCTGAACCGCTTACTCCAAACTGACCAAAATACCCTAAGTCCTTCCTTACCTGCGCATCACTAAGATTGGTCCGTTCTCCTAACTCAGCAGATGATATAGTATTAATATTTACCTTTATCAGCTCGCTCAGTTCTCTGAGGTAGACAAATAGGCGGGATATGGTGCTTGCTGGTATCTTTTTATTATTAACGTTAACCATTGTTTGTGCCATTATTCACAGACTTTGTACTTTATTTCACAAATATAGCACAAAAAAAAATTTTGTCAAGGGAAAAATAAATAACGGGGACGTATCCCGTTCACTTGCAAGGGGACACTTCACTTACTTT
>JABMRG010000080.1 GCA_013202935.1 Candidatus Omnitrophota bacterium | reverse complement strand
TATCTTCTCTACCTCTTCTATCGCTCTGGCGTTTAATGGGTTTACCATTACTAATATAATTGAATTTTCTATCTTCTCTATTGGTATCAACCAATACTTTTCTGCGGTTTCAACAGGTATCGTTTGAATAATATCACTTGGTATCTTATATGACTTAAGTGACAGGTAGGGTGTCCTAAACTGCTCAGCAATACATTTTGCCAGATCATTCTCATTTAAATAGCCATGGGTGAGCAGGTAATCAGTAATATTGCACCCAGACATCCTCTGATACGCAAGAGCTTCATCAAGCATATCTTTATTGATATACTTATTTCTTATAAGAATTTCGCCTATTCTTTCTCTCTTTTCTCTCATAATACACACTGCTCCATTAGGTACTCCTGAACCATATAAATATACACTATATATATGAAAAATCAATATGTGGAGGATGAAATTCTGAAGTTTTTTTGGGTAAGAAGATTTAGCGGTGAATCTTGCGGGCAATGCGTAATTTTCTATTATAGCTTTTGGTAAGTTTTATCACAACAGCGCTTAAGCCTTATGGTAAAATAAAGGCCTGTGCCGAGTAAAAATATCATGAGCACAGGCCCCCATACAAACGAGCTTACCTGCTTTACTATTAAGCTTATATTCTCATACATGAGATAATTAAAAAAAACTAATCTCTTTTATTTGCTGAAATCGCCAAAGCCTTTTTTGGCTTCATCAAGCATGCCTTGTGCCTGAGCCTTAAGCTGTTCCTTGGCTTTTTCAAGAAGATCCTTTGCTGCAACAGAGTTTTTATCCAGATATCTTAGTATATATTGTGCAATATCAATAGCACCCTGGAACTCTTTTGAATTATAGAACGCGTTAGCTTGAGAGGCTAGATAGTCAACCTTCTCTTGCGTAGTCTGCATAGCCTTTGCCTCACTAATCGCAGTTCTACTAGAATCAGCCTTTTTGGCTCCGCAGCCAGATGCTGCAAAACTCAAAGCCAAACACGCTACTGCTAATAGAATCAATGCTCTTCTCATATCAAATTCCTCCAAAAATGTAATGGTCACATCCATAACCCTTTAGTACATATAGGGTTGTGAACAGGTGACACGTCCCCTATTTATTAGTTCCCAAGTAGATTTCTTTTGGTTCTCTTGGTTTCTTTTCCAGCTTTTTTTGTTTCTTTCTTTGCCTGCTTCTCCAACTTCGCTGCTTCTTTCTCAGCGCGCTTTACTGCTCTTTCTGCATCGCGTTCAGCAATAATCTTCTCCTTCTCTTCAGGAGATTTACCAACAGTAGCAAACCAATCGCTAACACGATGGAATACAGCCTTGTCGCTTGCATGCTCATATGCCTGCTGGCTTGCACCCCTGCTACCCTTTGCAGCAAATGCTGGTACTGAAGTGAGCACTAAAGATAATGTAATCATAATAACTACTAATCTCTTCATGCCTACTCCTCCTTTCTTTTTGTTTTATGTTAAAAGTGTAATGGTCAACATTGTAACTCATTGCTGTACAATGAGTTATGAGCGGGTGAGACGTCCCCTATCTACTGGGTAGCTGGCGGAGTGCCATTCATCATAGCCGCCGGCAAAATGCCTTACCTTGCCCTGCTTAAAGCCACTCTTAAGCAATATTCTGGCAACAGCCTTGCTTGAGTCACAATCAATACCCTGACAATACAATACTAATGATTTGTTTTTTGGAATTGAACTTAACCTTTCTGGAATCTCATCTATAGGCAGGTTGATGGCTCCTTTTATATGGCCCTCCCGATATTCTTCTCTGTCCCTCGCGTCTATCCAGACCGTTTTTGCAGAGAATAAGCTATAATAGTAATCGTAAGCTTCTTCCAGATTAATTTCAATAGGTTCGTAGGAAGGGTCGGCCTTTTTACCGTACACAACAGGGTAGCCTTCTTTCTCCCATGACTTTAAGCCACCGGATAAGTTTAATGCCTTGTGGCCCCAGCTTCTCAGCTTACCTGTTACATAAGCGCTTCTTGTGCCACTTCCGCAGTGGGCAGCCACAAGAGTAGGCTTGTCAACATTCCTTAACAGGTTCTTCAGACCATCTTCATCTTTGGCCATCTCGCTTCTTGAAAACCTGAGAGAGTTGGGTATATGTTTTTGTGTATACTCGCTCTTCTCCCTTACATCCAGAATAATTAGTTTTTCGCCTTCCTGCATACGGCTGTAAAGTTCTCCTGCTGTTATAGATGGGATATCTGTTTTTCGTTCTTCTACTTTCGCTTCTTTGAATTCTTGAAAGCTAAGGTCTTGGTTGCTGTTCTTGCCCTTAATAATGAGGGCTTTTACAGGAATCTTGAGCTGGGAATTGGTGGGGCTATCTGAAAGGATTGTAATATATTTATTGTCATTGCCTGAGTGCTTACGTTTGGCATTGCATGCAAGCTCTATCTTAGATTTTTGGCCAGGACCTATTTCCCACGAGGAAACATCTGCAACATTATACCCACAGCACGTATGAATCTTTTTAATTATTACGGTATCTCTACCAGTATTCTTAATCTCAAATATCTTCTGCTTTGATTCACCCTGTTGCACATCTCCAAAGTCCCATACCTTGTTAATGCTAATTAATGCTGCGCTCGCGCTATTATATGCAATGAAAATAGAGCAGGCCACAAGCAGTGAAGCTGTATAGAGTCTCTTATACATTTTACGCATAATCTCTTTAATCAAAAGGGCAATTCCTCAAACCTAGCAAGAATTGCCCTTTATCATTATTTATATGGTTTTTCTCCTATCGCACCTTGATAATAGCAACAGGGCTTGCGTTTACAGTAGCCATAAAGGAATCTGAATCTGTACTGCATTCTGTTCCCTGGTTATCATCTACTGTAAGCACAACCTTATACATGCCTGGTTCAGTATACTCATGTGATACTTTTGCGCCTTCACCTGTAGTACCATCACCAAAGTCCCATCTATAAGTCAACCTATCTCCATCTGGATCAGATGAGTTTGAGCCATTAAAGTAGGTCTTCTCGTTGATACAGCATGCAAGGTTTGGACCTGCATCAGCAACAGGCTTCGCATTAACCTTTACTCTTACAACGCTTGATGCTGCTGAACATGTATAACCTCTATTATCATCGATAGTTACTCTTACGTTATAAACTCCACCTTCTTTGTAGGAATGGCTTGTTCTTGAGCTGCCATCCTGAGTTGTACCATCACCAAAGTCCCATCTATAAGTCAGCCTATCTCCATCAGGATCATAGGAACCTGAGGCATCAAAGCTGGCTGTCTTTCCAGAACATATTGCGCCTGGGCCTTGTAGCTTTGCTATAGGTGGTGAATTTACATCCACACAAGCTGTGGCAATAGCCTTTGAGCACCCTGTGCCTTTTCCATCATCAACAGTAAGCGTGGCATTATACTTACCACTCTTTGAGTATCTGTGAGCTGTCTTTACGCCCTTTCCTGTAGTACCATCTCCAAAATCCCAGATATATGTCAACCTTTCACCCTTTTCTGTAACAGAAGAGGACCCATCAAAAATTACTTCATCACCAATACATATCTTTGAGTCCCTTGTGTATATAGAAGCCTTGGGTGACTTATTTAAGCTGACCAGGATAGAATCTGTATCTACACTGCAAGCTGAGCCCGTACCATCATCTACTGTAAGGGTAACTTTATATTTACCTGCCTTTTCGTAAATATGGGTTACGGTCCTTCCGCTCTTTGTTGTGCCATCTCCAAGATTCCAACTATAGGTCAGATTATCGCCATCTGAGTCTCTTGAGCCAGAACCATTGAGCGTTACCTTGTATTCTTTAGCGTAGTCCTCAAGGCACTTATCAATATCATTTCCCGCATCTGCTACAGGTGGTGTATTTACGCGAATTATCTGCTGAATAGTATCTGTGCTGCAAGCTGAATCTTCATTATCATCGACAGTCAAGGATACCTTATATGTTCCGCCCTTTTGCCACGACTTGGAAGCCCTGATACCTTCCGTTGTTGTGCCATCTCCAAGGCTCCATGAATAACTTAGATTCTCTGATGTATCATCAGTTGTCCTGCTTGCGTCAAGTGTAACCTCATCATCAGAACATATCAGCTCAGGTAGTGTAAATGCCGCAATAGGTGGGGTGTTTACCTTTACAGTCTGTGTAGTAACAGCTGTATCACACTCAAGGCCTGAGTCGTCAGTTGCGGTCAATCTTACAGTATACTCACCGCCTTTTTCATATATGTGAGTAATAACAGGGTCTGTACTGGTTTGACCATCACCAAACTCCCATAAGAATGTAAGATCCTGCTTATCAATATCATATGAATCTGTTGCATCAAATGTAAATCTGTTGCATTTTAGATCTGGCACTAGCCTTGGAATGGGCTTTGGTACGAGTTTTGGTTTTACAACAACAGGTTTTCCTTTTTGGAAATAGATAGGTATAGGCTTGCCCCTACCGTCCTCTATCTTTATGCCGGCATGGGCATACTTTTGTGTACCCTTTGTAATCACATATGTGAAACGTCCCGGGCCTTCTACCCGTACAGGT
The DNA here is from genome assembly GCA_013202935.1 of Candidatus Omnitrophota bacterium. Lineage (GTDB taxonomy): Bacteria > Omnitrophota > Gorgyraeia > JABMRG01 > JABMRG01 > JABMRG01. The sequence continues at coordinate 372 of JABMRG010000080.1, read as the reverse complement.
ATCTTGGTCTGGACCCACTCTCCGCTCTTTGAGTCCTTTATATCATACACGGTCATTCTTTCACCTTCAAAGAAATGCCATCTTCCTGCATGGAGCTCACTACTACCGCCTTTAGCATCAAGGTCATAATTATGTATAACAATATTCCTAGTCCCTACAGGAACCTCAGGATAAAAATACATCTTATCACCTTCATTTGGCAAAAGGCGTATTGTGATGTTTTCACTAAATACATCAGCGCTGTCAGGCTCTACAACGAGTCTGAATAGGTTTGCGTCATCACCCCTTATAGCCTTTGCCGTAAGGGTAAATCTGTAATAATCACCTATCTTTTTACCTTTAGTCTTATCATACGGACCGAATGTATAGTAT
>JABMRG010000079.1 GCA_013202935.1 Candidatus Omnitrophota bacterium | reverse complement strand
CTTACCCCTGTTGATAAGGCTGGCAGATTTAGTGATGATGAGTTCGCGCTCATCTTGCCTGAAAGGAATAAAAAAGAGGCAAAGGATATTGCAGATGATGTAAGGGGTAAGATATCTAAGTTGGTTGTTTTTCAGGCAGGCAAAGAAGAGAAGATCCAACTCACAGTCAGCGGAGGCTTAAGCGAGAATCCCATAGATGGCTCATCTGCAAAAGAGTTAATCGATAAAGCTCAAAGCTCACTTAAAGAAGCCAAGCAGGCAGGTAAAAATATAGTAAAGGTATAATATGATAACACCACCGAAAAGGTTAGTATCTAAACAGTTGGGCGAGCTTCTGCTTGATCGAAAAATTATAAATGAGCAACAACTGCAAAAAGGATTAAGTGTCCAGAAGGAAAAAGGTGGGCTCCTGGGCAATATACTAGTGCTCTTAGGTTATGCAACAGAGGAGCAGATTGCACAGGCCCTTACCACGCAGTTTGGTTTTCCGTATCTGCCTTTATCAAACTACGATGTTGATGTAAAAATTGTTACGTTGATACCTGAGAATGTTGCTGTGCAGTATAACCTTATAGCCATAGATAAGATAGGCAACTCCTTGACAGTTGCTATGTCCGACCCGTTAAATATCCATGCCATAGAGGACATAGAATTGATAACAAGCTGCAAAGTCCAGGTATTTGTAAGCACGCAAACCGATATTAAAGAAGCTATTAAGAGATATTATGGTTCTGTCTCTAAAAGATAGAGTAACAAAGAAGCTTTTAGAAAGCAGTATTATAGATCAGGCCCAACTTGATAAGGCCCTCCAGTTTCAGAAAGAAAAAGGCGGCAAGCTAAGTCAGATCCTGATAGACTTAGGTTATGTCAAACAGAAGGACCTGCTTGTTACCTTAAGCCAAGACCTCAATATTCCACTCATAAACCTCTCCAAGTATAATATCGATCCTACTATAATAGAAATGGTTCCGCGAGAAATAGCACGCCACTATCAGCTTATTCCACTCTCAAAGATGGGGCCTACCATAACAATCGTTGTCGCTGACCCTTTAAACATCTTTGCCATAGATGATATCAAGTCATTGACAGGCTTTGATGTAAGGCTTGTTCTTGCAGATACAGATGATATTATCTCAGCAATAGAGCAGTACTATGGCAAACATACACACAAAGAGATTGAATCGGTTGTTGAGGAGATGGGTGAGCCCAGGATAGTATTGAGCGGTGAAGAGAAGGACCTAAGCCCGCAGAGGCTGATCAAACTCACACAGGAGGTGCCTGTTGTAAGGGTTAATAATATGATTCTTGCCGAGGCTGTTCAGCTTAAGGCAAGTGACGTGCTTATAGAACCTATGGAGCAAGAGACAAGAGTGCGCTACCGAATAGACGGGCTTCTGCAGAATGCACGAACACTGCCAAAGTCGCTCCATGAGGCGGTGGTGTCAAGAATAAAGATAATGTCAGAACTAAATATTGCTGAAAGGCGCCTTCCTCAAGATGGGAGGTTTAAACTAAAAATAAAGAACCGGTTTATTGATTTCAGAGTCTCAGTATTGCCTTCAAGTTGTGGTGAGAAAGTAGCGTTAAGAGTCTTAGACCAGCAGCAGGCCACACTCGATGTAGAAAAATTAGGTTTTACTGGAAAGGCACTGGAAGATGTAAAAACCAGTGCCATGCGGCCCCACGGAATGATATTGGCGTGCGGGCCTACAGGAAGCGGAAAGACAACTACCCTCTATTCTATACTAAAATATATTGATAGCCCTGAGAAGAATGTTATAACAGTCGAGGATCCAATCGAGTTTGACCTAAAAGGCATAAATCAGGTAAGTGCTCGGACAGAGATAGGCCTTACTTTTGCAGCAGCGCTACGCTCTATGCTGCGCCAGGACCCTGATATAATCATGGTGGGTGAAGTAAGGGATTTTGAGACCCTCGATGTAGCGGTTAAAGCAGCTCTTACAGGGCACCTTGTCTTAAGTACTCTACATACCAATACAGCACCAGGAGCCATAACAAGAATGGTAAATATGGGGCTAGAGCCCTTTTTGATAAGTTCATCAGTTATCATGATAGCTGCCCAGAGGCTTGTCAGGCAGATCTGCGAAAAGTGCAAAGAGCCATATGAGATTGATGATGAATTTAGAAATAGCATAGGCATAGAAGACAAGAGCTTAAAAAAATTCTATAAAGGTAAAGGATGCAAGTTCTGTCTTGGCACAGGGTATAAAGGTAGAATCGGCATTATAGAGGTCTTGACATTAGACAAAGAGATCAAGAAGCTTATTATGGATAAGGGCAGTGAGCATGAGTTAAAACAGCTGGCAAGGTCATCAGGTATGCTTACATTACGCGAAGATGGTATACAAAAGGCGAAAGAGGGCTTGACAACTTTGGAAGAGATTATAAGAGTAACGGTAGCTGATAGGAAAGAATAATGGTAAATCCGTTCAGGGAAAAGTTAGTTGAGGCATTAAAAGAAAGTAAGCTGATTACTGAGGAGCAGCTTAAGCAGGTCCTTGCTATTCATAAGAAAGAAGGCGGCAACCTCGCTAATATAATTGTCAAAGAAGGATTAGTCAAAGAACAGGACCTGATAGTCCTTTTAAGCTCAAGCCTCAACCTTCCCGTATTAAGCCTATCACGTTTTAAAATAGACCCGGAGCTCATAAAGCTTATACCAGAGAAGCTTGCAAAACAATACCGGCTTATTCCTGTATCAGCAATGGGGAATAATCTTACTGTCTGTATGGCTGATCCACTTAATATATTTGCCATAGACGACATAAAAGCTCTTACCAGTTATAATATAGAACCTGTTATAAGCACAGAGAAAGAGATCGCAGAGGCCATACATAACTACTATGGCACAGAAGCTACACAGCTTGCTAATATATTGAAAGAGGTAAAGGAGACAGATGAGAACGAACCGCTAGAAGTTGCGACTATTGAGGAAGAGGTTGTAGATATTGAGCAGGCGCAGAAGCAGAGTAAGGTAACACCTATTGTTAAGGTTGTAAACCTTATGTTGACAGAGGCGCTTGAAAACAGGGCATCAGATATACATGTTGAGCCGGAAGAAGCTAACTTAAGGGTCAGATACAGAATAGACGGCGCATTGCGTGAGGCATTTACATTGCCCAAGAAAGACCAGAACGCTGTCCTTACCAGGCTAAAGATTATGTCAGGGCTTGATATTACAGAATGGCGTATACCGCAAGATGGCCGTTTCAGAATACGTATGCGTGATAAAGAAGTTGATTTCAGGGTCTCTGTTCTTCCGACCAACCATGGCGGTAAGGTAGTTATGAGGGCGCTTGACAAATCCAGCCTAAGCATAGGGCTGGATAAACTTGGTTATTTGCCTGAGCCTCTGGAGGGTTTTAAAAAGGCGGTCGCTAAGCCATATGGTATGATACTTGTTACAGGTCCAACAGGCAGCGGAAAATCCACAACACTCTATTCCATAATAAACCAGCTAAATACTCCTGAGAAGAATATTGTTACTATTGAGGATCCCGTTGAGTATCAGATGGAGGGCATAACGCAGATTCAGGCTAACCCTGAGATAAAACTTACATTTGCATCAGGCCTGCGTTCTATATTAAGACAGACACCCGATATAGTATTGATAGGTGAGATAAGAGATTTTGAGACAGCGGACATTGCTATAAAGGCCTCACTCACAGGCCAGTTATTATTGAGTACACTGCATACAAACGATGCCTGTGGCGCAATAACCAGGCTGGTAGATATGGGTGTTGAACCATTCTTGGTAGCATCGAGCCTTATAGTTGCGGCGGCACAGAGGCTATGCAGAAAAGTCTGCCCAAACTGTAAGGAGCCGCATGAAGTAACAGACTCTGTAATTAAAAGATTGGGAATAGAGGTGAAGAAAAATACCGTATTTTACCGTGGAAAGGGGTGTAACAAGTGCAATGGCTCAGGCTATTTTGGCAGAATGGGTACCTTAGAGATTCTTCTTATAGATGAAGAGATAAGAGAGATGATTATCAAGAAGAAATCATCCGATGAGATAAAGGAGTATGCGATAAGCAAAGGCATGAAGACCTTAAGAGATAATGCGTTTCAAAAGACTGTAATGGGCCTTACGACGATAGAAGAAGTGTTAAGGATAACAACGGAGGAATAGATGCCATATTTTAAGTATAGTGTAAAAGATGAGGAAGGTAAGGCAATAATAGATGAGGCGGAGGCAAGAAGTAAGGAGGCACTGGTAGAGCTATTAAGAAAACAGAAATTTACTATTATATCTGTAGATGAACAGAAGTCGATAGAGGTAAAACAGGCAAAACTTGCGAGAAGGATAAAACTCGATGACCTTGTAATATTTACACGCCAGCTTGCTACGATGGTAGAGGCAGGGATACCGCTTGTCAATGTCCTTGATATATTGAGTCAGCAGATTGAGAAGAAGGGTTTTAAGGCGGTTATAGCAAAAATAAGGGATGATGTTGAGACAGGCTCAAGCTTTTCTCAGGGGCTGGCAAAACATCCTAACATATTTTCACAGTTATATATAAACATGGTAAAGGCAGGTGAATCAAGCGGTCTTCTCGATGAAATATTAAACAGAGTATCTACCTATCTAGAGAAGACAGCTGCCCTTCAGCGCAAGGTAAAATCAGCTATGGTATATCCTATAACAGTAATATCTATAGCTATTGGCATTACGATATTCTTATTAGTAAAAGTAGTCCCTACCTTTAAGGGTATATTCGATATGTTAGGCGGTTCCCTGCCTCTTCCTACACAGATACTTCTTTCAGTAAGTGGGTTTTTGCAGCACTGGTTTATACTTGGTTTTATTGGCCTTATTATATTTATTGTTGTTATGTCACGATATATAAAGACAGAGCAGGGAGCGCTTGCTTTTGACACTTTTATGCTTAAGCTCCCTATATTTGGGAATATTATAAGGAAGGTAAGCGTTGCAAAGTTTTCAAGGACATTATCTACGTTGGTTAAGAGTGGTGTGCCTATATTGAGCAGTCTTGAGATAGTAGCAAAGACTTCGGGCAACAAAGTTGTTGAGATTGCTATCAATAATACTAAACAATCTGTAAGGGAAGGTAAAAACCTGGCAGAACCACTCGCTAAAAGTACAATCTTCCCTCCTATGGTGGTCAGGATGATAGCAGTAGGTGAGCAGGCAGGAGAGCTTGAGAAGATGCTTACCAAAATAGCGGATTTTTATGATGAGCAAGTAGATGCAGCTGTTTCAGGCCTGACCAGTTTATTAGAGCCGCTTATTATTGTATTTTTAGGTGTTGTTATAGGTGGTATAGTATTGGCCATATTTTTACCTATATTTAAGATAACCGAGATTATAGGCCATTAATCTTTTTCGTGCTAGGAGGCTTTTTAAAAAAAATATGCCTGGTGCCTTTAGCCTATTGACATCTACTAAATACTGTGCTATCTTTATAG
>JABMRG010000078.1 GCA_013202935.1 Candidatus Omnitrophota bacterium | reverse complement strand
TAACGTAACAATGGAAATAGAACTGATCACACCTATAGCCATGGAGAAGGAACTACGCTTTGCTATAAGAGAAGGCGGAAGGACTGTAGGTGCTGGTGTTACAAGCGAAATAATTAAATAAGAGAAAGAGGCGATGCGCGAACCACTACTATTATCCTGCACAGAATGCAAAAACAGGTGGTATTCAACTACGAAGAACAAAAAGAATACGACAGAGCGTTTAGAGCTACAGAAGTTCTGTAGGTTCTGCCGTCGTAGGACGCCTCATAAGGAAGCTAAATAGCATAAGACCTTATTATATATATTAAAACCTGCCAAGTATGGTGTTGGCAGGTTTTTAACACGTTAATTTGAAATATTTTTTAAAAGGCCTGTAGCTCTAATTGGCTAGAGCAGTGGTCTCCAAAGCCGCGTGATGGGGGTTCGAATCCCTCCAGGCCTGCCAGTATGAAAGAGCCAAAACAACTGGAAGTGTAAGCTGGCTCGACTTAAGGCTTAAAAATATGATAGCAAGAGTAAGAAATTTTATAACAGAGGTAACAGTAGAGCTAAAGAAGGTTTCATGGCCCACAAGGAATGAGCTTGTTGGCTCTACCGTAATAGTAATTATAAGCGTTGCAATCTTAGCTACTTATATCGGTGTTTGTGACTTTATCTTCTCAAAGGCAATACACCTTGTCCTTAGATAAGTTAAGCCTCCCCTGCTAAGCAGGCAGGACTTAAGAGAGAATATGGCAAACTATTGGTACGTAATACATACATTAACTGGCCAGGAAGAGAAGGTAAAGGCCAATCTAGAAAACCGCCTGGCTTTAAGCAGCGTAAAGGAACAGATCTCTCAGGTTCTTATACCTACTGAGGTGGTTTCAGAAGTAAAGTCAGGGAAGAAGAAGATCTCAGAACGCAAGTTTTTTCCGGGGTATATCCTGGTTCATATGGAATTAACAGATGAGAGCTGGTATCTGGTAAAGAACACACCAGGCATTACAGGGTTTATAAGTTCAGGTTCAAAGCCTACTCCTCTTCTCGAGGAAGAGATAGAGAATATACTGAAGCAGACAGAAGAGAAGAAAGAAAAGCCGATACCAAAGGTAACGTTTGAAAAGGGTGAGAGTGTGAGGATAATTGAAGGGCCATTTACCAACTTTAATGGAAATGTAGATGAGGTAAATCCTGAAAAGGGAAAGCTTAAAGTCTCTGTAATGATATTTGGAAGGTCGACCCCTGTAGAACTTGAGTACTGGCAGGTAGAAAGACTCTAAAAGATGGCAAAGAAGGTAAAGACACAGATAAAGTTATATTGTCCTGCAGGACAGGCAAACCCTGCGCCACCGGTAGGCCCTGCCCTTGGACAGCACGGTCTTAATATTATGGAGTTTTGCAAAAGCTTCAACGAGAAGACAAAGGAGAGAGAGGGACTTATCCTGCCTGTGGTAATAAGTGTATACGAGGACAAAAGCTTCTCTTTCATAGTAAAAAGCCCTCCTTGTTCAGTTTTGCTAAAGAGAGCAGCCAATATTGCAAAGGCCTCAGGTGTGCCAAACAAGGAGAAAGTCGCTACGATATCAAGGCAACAAGCTATTGACATAGCCAATGAGAAGATGCAGGACTTGAATACAGATGATGTGGAACAGGCAATAAGAATAGTGGAAGGAACTGCCCGCAGTATGGGCATAGATGTAAAGAATGGGTAAGAGAATAAAGGAAGCAAATAAATTGGTGGACAAAAATAAGGCCTATAAGCTTATTGAGGCCATATCTATATTAAAACAGACCCCTGCCCCTAAGTTTGATGAGAGCATAGACCTGTCGATAAAGCTTAACATAGATCCAAAGGAGACATCTCAGCCAGTGAGAGGTTCTGTTGTTCTTCCTCACGGTACCGGTAAGAAGGTGAGGGTGGCGGTATTTTGCAAGGGTGAACATGAGTCAAAGGCCAAAGAAGCAGGTGCTGATATAGTAGGTTCGGATGAGCTGATAGATAAGGTATCCAATGGTTTCTTGGATTTTGATGTCTGTGTTGCTACACCAGACATGATGAAAGAGATGGGAAAGCTTGGAAGGGTATTAGGCCCGCGTGGACTTATGCCAAGCCCAAAGGCTGGTACAGTTACCAATGATGTAGCAAAGGCGATCGATGAAGTAAAAGCAGGCAAGGTTGAGTTTAGGATGGATAAACTCGCCTGTATAAATATGACTGTTGGCAAGCGTTCATTCAGCGAAGATTTTATATCCCAGAATGCAACAAGTATCATAAATGCGGTTATCCAGTCACGGCCCCCTCAGGTTAAGGGTAGATTTTTTAAGAGTATCTCCATATCAACAACTATGGGGCCTGGTATAAGGCTGGACGCAGCATCATTTTAAACAAGAGAAGCCAAATGAGCACAGAAAAAGATTTAAAACCCGGAAGATTCTTAAAGACCCGCATGGTAAAAGAGTATGCCGATAGGTTCAAAGGCTCTCCGTCTATATTTGTAACAGAGTTTAGCGGACTTAAGAATAAAGAGCTGGAAGAGCTAAGGAAAAAGCTTCAGCCTTCCGCTACTGATTATATGATAGTTAAGAATGCGCTCTGCAAACTGGCGTTAAAGGATATTAAATTAGAGAAAATTGCAGATATGGTTGATGGCGCATGTGCTTTGGGTTATAGCGAAGGAGATCCGGTACTTGCATCAAAAACGCTGGTTGAGTTTGCAAAGGCGAATAAGTCTCTTATATTAAAAGGCGGATATATGGATGGTGCAGTAATCACAGCAGATACCATAAAAGAGCTCGCTTCTCTGCCAAGCAGAGAAGTCTTAATTGCAAGGCTCGTCTCGTCTATCAATGCACCGATAAGTGGGTTAGTAGGCGTATTTTCAGGGCTCTTAAAGAAGCTTTTATATGCTATTAACGAAATAATAAAGAAAAAAGATGAGGCTAAATAGTTAAAATAGGAAGGAGAAACCAAAATGACAGACGAAACAAAAAAACCCGAAGAACAGCAAGCGCAGAAAGAACCAAAGCAGGAAGAGGCAAAAGAGGAAAAGAAAGAGGCTATTACATTGACAAAAGAGCAGGAAGAGTTTGTATCCAAGGTTGAGAATATGTCAGTGATAGAGCTCTCTTCTCTGGTGAAGGTACTGGAAGAGAAGTTTGGTGTTTCAGCACAGGCTCCGATGATGGTAGCAGCAGCTGGAGCAGGGCCTGCAGCAGGCGCAGCAGCTGAAGAAGAGAAGACTACTTTCAGCGTAGTACTTGCTGAGATAGGCGCCAATAAGATTCAGGTTATAAAAGAGATACGCGCAGTCACAAGCCTTGGCCTTAAAGAGGCAAAGGATCTTGTTGAAGCTGCTCCAAAGCCGATTAAGGAAGGCGTTCCAAAGGCTGAGGCAGAAGAGATAAAGAAGAAGGTAGAAGCTTCCGGTGCAAAGGTAGAGCTAAAATAGCTATTAGTTGGTAATTGCTAACGATTAAACGCGAGGATTAGTATGAGCCAAAAAAGGCTGGACTTTTCAAAAGTTAAACATGTGTACCCTATTCCTAATCTATTAGAGGTGCAACTCGACTCTTTTGAGGAATTTTTGCAGGCAGATGTGCCTAAGACAAAGAGGAAGATGCATGGTTTGCAGGAGGTATTCTCCAGCGTATTTCCTATAGAGAGTTATGATGGCAACCATCACCTTGAGTTTATAAGCTACTCGCTTAGTAAGCCAAAGTATAACATCACAGAATGCAAAGATAGGGCTATGACCTATGCAGTATCTTTAAAGGTTAAGTTACGCCTTCGTTCTAAAAATAACATTAAGGAACAGGAAGTATATCTTGGAGACCTTCCAATTATGACACCTGTAGGAACGTTTATAATAAATGGAGATGAAAGAGTAGTGGTAAGTCAGCTCCATCGCTCTCCAGGAATATCATTTGAATCTGCTATTCATCCAAACGGAAAGAAGATATATAGCGCGCGTATTATTCCTTATAGAGGCGCATGGCTTGAATTTGAATTTGATGCATATGATGCGCTTCATGCTTATATAGATAGACGTAAAAAGGTGCTTTCTAGTGTATTCCTTAGGGCCCTTGGATTTTCAAAAGATGAAGATATATTGAAAGCCTTTGGCAATGTAGAGGAGATAAAGTCTCCTTCAAGGGCCGATCTGGAGAAGAGTATAGGCGCAATCGTGGCATGCGATGTTGTTGATGAGGAGACAGGCGTTACCCTGCTTTCTAAAAGGGAAAAGATTACTTCTGAGGTGGCGGCAAAGATAGCCTCTCACAAAGTAGGTTCTGTGAAGGTAGTCAAAGAACCTATTGAGGAGATGCTGAATACATTGGCGCGAGACCATTCTAAATCAACCGACGATGCATTAATAGATATATATCGAAGATTACGTCCAGGTGATCCGCCGACTGTTGAAAGCGCAAAGACTTTACTGGATATGCTCTTTTTTGATCAAAGAAGATATGATCTTGGCAGGGTAGGGCGCTATATCTTGAATAGAAAGCTTGATATGAAGGCGTCTTTAGACAAAAGAGTTCTTGATAATGATACGATAGTAAATACCATAAGAAGGGTTATTAAGCTTAAGCAAGAGGAAGGCCGGGCCGATGACATAGACCACCTTGGCAACAGAAGAGTGCGTACAGTAGGTGAGCTTCTTGTCAATCAGTTTAGAATAGGATTAACAAGGATCGAAAGAGCTGCCAAAGAGAGAATGGCCATATATGATATTGAGAATATAATGCCTCATAACCTTATAAATTCGAAACTTATTTCTGCAGTAATAAAAGACTTCTTTGGCAGGAGCCAGCTTTCACAATTTATGGACCAGACAAATCCTTTGGCAGAGATGACGCACAAAAGAAGAGTATCCGCGCTCGGCCCAGGCGGCCTTTCAAGGGAGAGGGCTGGTTTTGAGGTAAGAGATGTCCATTATTCTCATTATGGCAGGGTCTGCCCTATTGAGACACCAGAAGGCCCGAACATCGGGCTTATAGCGTCATTATCTACCTATGCAAGAATTAACGAGTTTGGTTTTATAGAGACACCATATCTTAAGGTGGAGAATGGTAAAGTTACAACAAAGGTCGAATATCTCTCTGCCGACATAGAAGATAATTATCATATAGCCCAGGCGAACTCAAAGGTTGATGCAAAAGGCAACTTTATTGAGGATACAGTCTTTTGCAGGTACAAGGCAGACTTTTTAAGGGTTGGTGCAAAACAGGTCCAATATATGGATGTCTCCCCTACCCAGCTTGTCAGCGTAGCCGCAAGCCTCATACCTTTCTTAGAGCATGATGATGCTAATAGGGCGCTTATGGGTTCAAACATGCAGCGCCAGGCAGTGCCGCTTCTTGAAACAGAAGAGCCGCTTATCGGAACAGGCATGGAGGCAAAGATGGCCGCTGACTCAGGGAGCACGGTAATTGCCAAGAATGCCGGCACTGTTAGGCGTGTTCAATCTGATGAGATACAGGTTGGCGAGACTGTTTATAGATTAAATAAATATCAAAGATCCAATGCATCTACTTGTTTAAACCAGAGGCCTGTTGTTAGTGTTGGCCAAAAGGTAAAGGCAGGTGAGGTTCTTGCTGATGGAACAGCTACTAAGAATGGAGAGCTTGCTCTTGGGCGCAATCTATTAGTAGCATTTATGCCATGGAGAGGCTATAACTTTGAGGATGCGATCCTTATAAGCGAAAGATTAGTAAAAGAAGATGCTTTTACATCCATACATATAGAGGAATATGAGATTGAGGCAAGGGATACACGCCTAGGGCCTGAGGAGATTACAAGAGATATACCAAACGTAGGAGAAGAGGCCTTAAAAGATTTAGATGCAAGTGGAATAATATGTGTTGGTGCTGAAGTCGGCCCTGGCGATATATTGGTTGGCAAGGTTATGCCAAAGAGCGAGACAGAGCTTTCACCGGAGGAAAAACTCTTAAGGGCCATATTTGGCGAAAAGGCAGGGGATGTTAGAGATGCATCGCTTACAGTCCCTCCGGGTGGAAATGGTGTAGTTGTAAGTGTCAGGGTATTTTCTAGAAAGCAACACAGGCCTAAGACAAAAGAGGAGCTTACAAAAGAACTTAAACAGATAGACGAGATAAAGAAGTACTATGACTCCCAGATTAAGACACTTGAACTCGAAAAATCTCATAAACTTGCCAAGTTTTTAATAGGCAAAAAGATCCAGAATGCCCTTTTGGACGAACAGACAGGAACTGCCGTTATATCTGCCGGAAAGACCATAAAGAAGTCAGATGTAAAGAAGTTAGAGAAGTGTGATATCGGAGGCTTAAAGCTTGCTGATGACGAGATTGATCTTGAAGATGAGGTCAAGAGGATTATAAAGATACTAGATGAGCAGATGGAAGAGCTTATCTATGAGGAGGAGAGGGAGATAGATAAGATAAAAAGAGGCGATGAGCTTCCACCAGGAGTATTAAAAAGGGTGGTAGTCAATGTTGCAAGCAAGAGGAAAGTCTCTGTTGGTGATAAGGTCGCGGGACGCCATGGAAATAAGGGGGTTATTGCAAAGATACTTCCTGAAGAAGATATGCCTTATCTTCCTGATGGTACACCTGTTGAGCTCGTACTTAACCCCTTAGGAGTACCTTCTCGTATGAATGTAGGCCAGATTCTTGAGACGCATCTTGGCTGGGCTGCTAAGGTATTAGGTTTTAAGGTTGCATCTCCTGTATTTGACGGTGCATCAGAGCTACAGATCAAGGAATATATGAAGAAGGCAAACTTACCTGAAGATGGTAAGATAACCTTGTACGATGGATTTAGCGGTAAACCATTTGATCAGAAAGTAACAGTTGGGTATATATATATGATGAAACTGGCTCACCTGGTTGATGATAAGATCCATGCGCGTTCAATAGGCCCTTATTCACTTGTTACACAGCAGCCACTTGGCGGCAAGGCGCAGTTTGGTGGGCAGAGATTTGGTGAAATGGAGGTCTGGGCGCTTGAAGCATATGGAGCTGCCTATACCCTTCAGGAGCTCTTAACAGTAAAGAGCGATGATGTAATGGGCAGAACGCGAATATACGAATCTATTGTTAAAGGTGAGAATGCCTTAAAACCAGGTACCCCTGAGTCATTCAACGTTCTTGTAAAGGAACTCCAGAGTTTGTGCTTAGATGTTATTACGGAGAAAAAAGAATGAATATGGATGTAAATTTTGACTCTCTATCTATAAAAATTGCCTCAGCAGAGGCTATAAAATCATGGTCTAAGGGTGAGGTAAAAAAACCAGAGACTATTAATTACAGAACCTTAAGGCCTGAGAAGGATGGCCTCTTCTGTGAAAAGATATTTGGCCCGACCAGAGACTGGGAGTGCAGCTGCGGAAAATATAAACGCATTAAACATAAAGGCATAGTCTGTGATCGTTGCGGCGTTGAAGTTACGCTTTCAAGAGTAAGGCGTGAAAAGATGGGCCATATTGAACTTGCAACTCCTGTTTCACATGTCTGGTTCTTTAAGGTTGTGCCATCCCGCATAGGAAACCTTCTAGGGATGACTTTAAGAGAGGTTGAGAAGGTATTATATTATGAAGAATATGTAGTTATAGAGCCTGGAGAGACCGGCTTAAAACAGAAGGAACTTCTTAATGATGAGAAGTACCGCCTATATCGTGAAAAATATAAGGATGACTTTAAAGCACTTATGGGTGCTGAAGCCATTAAGGAGCTTTTAAAGAAAATAGACCTCTCTAAGCTTAGCTCTAAACTCAACCGTGACGCAAAGAATTCTAAAGGTGAGCAGGCACAGAAGAGGACAGCCAAGTCATTAAAGATTATCGAGCAGTTTAAGCATAGTGGGAATAACCCAGAGTGGATGATACTAGATGTTGTTCCTGTAATTCCTCCAGATCTGCGCCCCCTAGTTCCTCTTGATGGTGGAAGATTCGCAACAAGTGACCTTAATGACCTGTATCGTAGGGTTATAAACAGAAATAACAGGCTTAAGAAGCTTATGGATCTTAAGGCTCCTGAGGTAATCATAAGAAACGAGAAAAGAATGCTTCAAGAGGCCGTAGATGCGTTATTTGATAATGGAAGGCACGGAAGGCCTGTTCTTGGCACAGGGAATAGGCCGCTTAAGTCCTTAAGCGACATGCTAAAGGGTAAACAGGGCCGCTTCAGGCAGAACCTGCTCGGCAAGAGAGTAGATTATTCTGGAAGGTCTGTAATAGTTATAGGCCCGGAGTTAAAACTTAATCAGTGCGGCCTTCCCAAAAAGATGGCATTAGAGCTCTTTGAGCCATTTATTATTAAGAAGCTGAAAGAGAGAGGTTTTGTTCATACGATAAAGAGCGCAAAACGCATGGTAGAAAAGGCAAAATTAGAGGTCTGGGATATACTTGATGAGGTTATAGCTGACCATCCTATACTTCTAAACAGGGCTCCTACATTGCACAGGCTTGGAATACAGGCATTTCAGCCCGTCTTGATAGAGGGAAAGGCTATACGTATACACCCGCTTGTATGCACAGCATTCAATGCAGATTTTGATGGGGATCAGATGGCTGTCCATGTACCCCTCTCAATAGAGGCGCAGATGGAGACACGCCTTCTTATGCTGGCATCAAACAATATATTCTCAGCTGCAAATGGTGAGCCTATTGTCTCGCCTACACAGGATATCGTCTTAGGGCTTCATTATCTTACAAAAGAAGATGAGAAGCGTAAAGGTGAAGGCATGATATTCTCATCACTGGATGAGGTGATAAGCGCATATGATGATGGAGAGGTTGATCTGCATGCGATTATAAAGGTCAGGATGGAAGATAAGCTTGTTGGTACAACTCCAGGCAGGGTTATACTCAATAAAGCGCTGCCTCAGCCTACACCATTCTTAAACGACATTATGGATAAGAAGAGGATATCAGATCTTATAACAGCAACCTATAAGATATTCGGCCATACGCGCACAGTTACACTACTCGATGATTTAAAGACATTAGGGTTTGAGTGGGCGACCAGGGCAGGATTATCCATCTCTGTGGAGGATTTAAAACTTTTACCTGAGAAGAAGAAGATCCTGGAGGATGCACAGAAAGAAGTTAAAGAAGTACAGGCGCAGTACAGAAAGGGTGTTATAACAGACCGCGAACGGTATAATAAGATTGTTGATATCTGGACACATGTTACAGATACTATATCAGAAAAGGTCATAGAAGGCTTAGGTAAGTTTAATCCTATATATATGATGGCAGACTCGGGCGCAAGAGGTTCAAAACAGCAGATAAGGCAGCTGGCAGGCATGAGAGGACTTATGGCAAAGCCGTCTGGTGAGATTATAGAATTTCCGATAACAGCTAATTTCAGGGAAGGTTTAACAGTACTGGAGTACTTTATATCTACTCATGGCGCAAGGAAGGGTTTGGCAGATACAGCACTAAAGACAGCTGATTCAGGCTATCTTACAAGAAGGCTTGTAGATGTTGCACAGGATGTTATTATTAATGAGGAAGATTGTAAGACCCTAAACGGTATCCTGATAAGCGCTATTATTGAAGGGGATGAAGTTGTCGTTAGCCTAAAAGAGAGGATTGTTGGTAGGGTAGCATGTGATAATATAGTAGATATTATCACAGATGAGATTATAGTTGAGGCCGGCGAAGAAATAGATGAAGAGAAGGCAGAGCGTGTTGAGACAGCAGGTATTGAGCGCATAAGAATAAGGAGTGTACTGACTTGTGAGTCGAAGAAAGGCGTCTGCGTTAAATGCTATGGCAGGAATCTCGCAACAGGAAGGCTTGTTGAGAAGGGTGAAGCCATAGGTATTATAGCAGCGCAGTCGATAGGTGAACCTGGCACACAGCTTACAATGAGAACTTTCCATATAGGTGGTACAGCGAGCAGAGTTGTTGAGCAGGCGAATATAAAGTCAAAGAATGATGGTTTAGTAAGGTATCATAATCTAAGGATCGTTGAGCGCGCAGACACAAAAGAGATAATAGTCTTAAACCGTAACGGCCAAATATCTATTAATGACGAGAGCGGAAGAGAGTCTGAACGCTATGCTGTGCCACACGGTGCGATTATATTAGTAAAAGAAGACAAGCCTGTTAAGCAGGGAGCTATATTTGTCAAGTGGGACCCCTACATGTCACCGATTATTACTGAAATAGCGGGCATAGTAAGGTTTGAGGATATAAAAGAAGGCGTTACTATGCGCCAGGAGATGGATCCTCAGACAAAGTTGATCGATACAATTATAATAGAGCATAAGGGTGAATATCACCCGCAGTTAGTTATTCAAAACAGCAAAAAGGAAGTCCTGGCTATATATCCTATACCTGCAGGGGCACATATTGTTGTTAAGAACGGACAAAAGATTAAGGCAGGAGATCTCCTGGCAAAGACGCCAAGAGTTGTTACAAAGACAAGAGATATTACAGGTGGTCTGCCGCGTGTCGCAGAGCTATTTGAGGCAAGAAGGCCAAAAGACCCTGCTATTATAAGTGAGATAGACGGTGTTGTTGAGTTTGGCGGATCAAAGAAGGGTCAAAGAAGGATTGTTGTTAAGAGCGCAACCGGGATGAAGAAGGAATACCTTATACCGCATGGAAAACACCTTAATGTGTATAAAGGTGATAGGGTCTATGCAGGCCAGCAGCTTATAGATGGCCCGGTTGTTCCACAGGATATCCTTAAGGTATCTGGTGATAAGGCACTTCAGGAGTACCTGGTGAATGAAGTGCAAGAAGTATACCGCTTACAGGGTGTTAGGATAAATGATAAGCATATTGAGGTTATAGTAAGACAGATGCTTAAGAGGGTAATTGTAGATGATCCAGGAGACACAGATCTGTTGGTAGGATCACATGTAGATAAGATAAAATTTCAAGAGGAGAACCAGAAGGCCCTTAAGAAAAAGCAAAAACCTGCTAAGGCTACGCCTATACTGCTTGGCATAACAAAGGCTTCCTTGAGCACAGAGAGTTTCATTTCAGCAGCCAGCTTCCAGGAGACAACACGTATATTGACCGAAGCAGCTGCAAGCGGTAAGCGCGATGAACTACAAGGCCTTAAGGAGAATGTTATAATGGGCCACCTTATACCAGCTGGCACAGGCTTTGCAGAGAATAGAGAGATAGACATTGTTAGGAAGATAGATATTATAGAGAAGGCAAAACAGGAAGTAAAGAAACAGAAAAAAGAAGAGACTAAGGCAGCACAAGAGAAAGCGAAGAAGTAATATGCCAACGATAAATCAGTTAATAAGATTAGGAAGAAAGCAGGCCAAGTCCAAGACTAAGTCGCCGGCTCTAAAGGCCTCACCACAGAAAAGAGGCGTATGCTTGCAGGTAAAGACTTCGACACCAAAGAAGCCGAACTCCGCGCTTCGTAAGATAGCAAGAGTCAGGCTTACCAACAGCGTTGAAGTTACCGCATATATACCTGGTGAAGGCCATAATCTACAAGAGCACTCCATAGTTCTGGTAAGAGGCGGCAAGGTAAAGGATCTTCCTGGTGTAAGGTATCATATTGTAAGAGGAACGCTTGATACGCAAGGTGTTGCAAACCGCAAGAAAAGCCGCTCTAAATACGGAGCAAAGAGGCCTAAGCCTACAGCGGCACCTGCTGGAGCATAAGATGAGACGAAGAAGAGCAGAAAAGAGAGAGGTTTTACCAGACCCTAAGTATAATTCGAAACTAGTCTCCAAGTTTATTAATGTTGTTATGGAGAGAGGAAAAAAGTCGATTGCTGAAGGGATAGTGTATGATTCGCTTGATAAGCTGATGAAGAAGGTTGGTAAGGATAATGCGTTAGAGTTATTTCAGAGCGTATTAGACAATATAAGGCCAATGCTGGAACTTAAGTCTAGGCGCGTAGGCGGCGCAACTTACCAGGTACCTATCGAGGTGAGCCACGAGCGCGGTATTACGATAGCCATGCGCTGGTTGAGAAACTTCGCTAGGCAGAGAAAAGGTGGGCCTATGAGTGACCGCCTTGCAAGCGAATTACTGGATGCTTATCAGAAACAGGGTTCAGCAGTAAAGAAGAAAGAAGATACCCATAAGATGGCAGAGGCAAATAAGGCCTTCAGCCATTTTCGCTGGTAATCCAATGAGAACGTTTGGGGACAGTCCCCTCCTGGTATCAGCAAAAAACGAACGGGGACAGTCCCGATGACGTTGGTTTTAGAAAAAGAACAAGAAACCAAACACCACAATGAAGTTTCTAGCTTGACTGGTTCCTTGCGATATCAGAGTTTACACGTTGCTATAGAGCAAGAAAAAGAGATGACAAAGCGTAAGCACTCCTTAGAGAAATTGAGAAACATCGGCATTATGGCACATATTGATGCTGGTAAGACTACTACTACTGAGAGGATTCTATTCTATGCCGGAAGAATCCATAGGCTTGGTCAGGTAGATGAAGGCACTGCTACTATGGACTGGATGCAACAGGAGCAGGAAAGAGGCATAACAATAACCTCTGCCAGCACAGCCTGCACATGGGGTGATTACCATATAAATATTATTGATACACCCGGCCATGTCGACTTTACTGTAGAGGTAGAGAGGTCATTAAGAGTTTTGGATGGTGCTGTAATGCTCTTCTGTGCTGTTGGTGGTGTTGAACCACAGAGTGAGACCGTATGGAGGCAGGCTGACAGGTATAAGG
>JABMRG010000077.1 GCA_013202935.1 Candidatus Omnitrophota bacterium | reverse complement strand
GTAATACACATACAGGACATACACACAAACTATGAGGCCCAAAAGAACCTTTATCGCATGCTGGAAGCACTGGTTAAAGATAAGGGTCTTAGCCTTATTATGGTAGAAGGCGGCTGGGGCAATGTAAACCTTTCGTACTTGCGTGCTTATGCAGATAAGGAGCGCAGGCACGAAGTGGCAGAGGAGTATATTAAAGCAGGCAAGATAACAGGTGAAGAGTATCTTGATATTGTTTCAGACTATGATATCAGCTTAGAGGGCTTAGAGGATGAGGAGCTTTATATGGCCAACCTGGACACCTTTTTTGAGATAGAAGAGTTCAGGGAAAAGGCAAGTAAAGAGCTGGAAAGGATTGTAGAGCTTGTTGAGAGACTAAAGTCAAAGATATACCCTGCGCAGCTTATGGAACTGGAAAAAGCAGGAAGGGAATATGAGGATGAGAAGATTAGCCTTGCAGACTACTATAAACACATAAACCTTCTTGCCAAAAAAACAGACCAGGACATTTCGGCGCTTACCAACTTTAATCAGTTTATCGGTGTCACCGAGGTAGAAAAAGAGATAGATTTCCCACGAGTAGAAAAAGAGCGCTCAAAGCTTATTGAAACCCTATCGAAAAAATTATCTAAACAGAAACTGGCTGCGCTTGTCACCAAGTCTTTGGAGTTTAGGCTGAATAAGCTTACCCCCGCAGAATACCACAGCTACCTTCTTGAGAACGCAAAAGAAGAGCAGGAAGATCTTAAGAAGTACCCAAATCTCAACAAGTATGTAGGCTATATTGAATCTCATGAAACAATAGATACCACAGGCTTGTTTGAGGAGGCAGAAGAAGCCATTCTGGCGATTAAGGCTGTCCTTGCGAAAGATGCGCGGGCAAAGAGGCTCAACGAGATCTCAAGCAACCTAAGGGTGCTTGATAATTTTCTGAACCTGAAACTCATACCGAATGATTTTAAATACTATAAAGAGCACAAGAACGATTTTACAACCAGCGGATGGATTGACTTTTTAAAGAAGCTCGCAAAACGGCACAAGATACGTGCTGAAAGCCTAAAGCCTGCGTACACATCTGACAGAAACCTTGCAACGCTGGTTAGGTTTTACGATATCGCAAACCAGCGCGACGATATCTTTGTGCAGAATGCGATTAAGCTTATGAACGAGAAGAAACAGGACCTGGCGGTCCTTATAGCAGGCGGTTTCCATACACCATCGCTTAAGCAGAAACTCCGTGAGTGTGGTGTGTCGTATATAGTGGTTGCGCCACACACAACAGAGCAGACAGACCCTGAACAATACCGTTATATATTAAAATATAAGGCAGGAAAAGCAGAATAAGACAAGAATAAAAAAACGGGCTTTTTATCGCCAGGTGGGAGCCCGTTTCTACGGGGCGAGCAGACAAAGAATCGGCTCGCCCCCATTTTTCAACATAATAGGATAGAGGTGGTTTAAGATGAATACAAGCCGGCAAGCAAGAGCTAGAAAATACCA
This sequence comes from Candidatus Omnitrophota bacterium, assembly GCA_013202935.1. Taxonomy (GTDB): domain Bacteria; phylum Omnitrophota; class Gorgyraeia; order JABMRG01; family JABMRG01; genus JABMRG01. The sequence continues at coordinate 3,854 of JABMRG010000077.1, read as the reverse complement.
ACTGTTTGTGGTGTCGGTTTCTGTCTTTGCGATCTGGTACCTTTTATCCATGGCCATTCTTAGTTATGCTGATCAGTTGAGACCGATTGCGGCAAAACGAGAGCCTTTAAGCAGAGGAGGCAGAACACTCTCCGGAAGCCTAAGAGGTTATGACGGAGAATCGGCAGAAAGAAAAAGTAGCGGCGCAGGGTTTCTTAAAATACCAGGACAGCAAATTGAAGGGGCATATCAAAAGGTGCAGTCTATTATAGATTCTATATGTAGACCGCACGAAAAAGATTCAGATACCATAGTAGCTATATCGGGGAGGGACTGGGCTAGCATAAATCATCTGATGCTATATAAAGGGTTAAGAGAGTACTCTAAAGACGAAAGGCCCGTATTGCATGTTATAGACACAAAAAAGGAAAAAAGCTATCACGCAGACCTGTTTGGTTTTCCTCTCGTGGAGAGAAGCGACGATTTAACCGATTCAGCCCCTGCGGTATCATATGTGTCAGAAGACGACAAGAAGCTTCATATTTTTGTTACTAAGTTATTTTATCTTGATTTCCTGCAAATTACAGAGATGCGCCCATCTATTATATTGAGAAGATTGCAGATTATGCGTTTGGCGGAGCTTATTGATCATGAGGTCTTTGAGCACTCAAAAGAGGCCGAGCGCTTGCCACTTGATGGAAGACACCACCAGGCAGCACTGCGTTCACGGTATTTTATCCCAGGGAAAGAGCAGATAAGCTCTTACCATAAATGGATAATTGATGCGTTGGCTCTTAGCAGCACAGGACGCGACTACCAGAGAAGATTGTTGGTTTTAGACGCATCACGCCCCACAGCAGTAGAGACAGACCAAGCGCTGTATGAAAATAATTTTTACAAATACCTAGAGGATTCTTATACAAGAGGCGCTTTGCCAAACAGAACCTGCCGGCATGCCTATCATATACTCCGTGCTTATCGGCATGGCGATATGCAAACATACAACAGCCTGTGTGAAGCGCTAGGCATAGATTCCAGTGCCCTGGATATGAGCATACGAGAACGGGAGGAACGCGATACAGAAGATCTTATTGCAGCATTTAGGCCTGATACCGTGCTCAGAGATAGCGCGGAGATGGTTGTAGCAACGTCGACAGATAGCACCATTGTAGAAAAGACGCCAAAAAATGAGTCTTTACATTTCGTTGACACTGTTTTTCATGAGGATAATGTTTTAGGAATGCAGTATATAAGAGAGCTTAGTGAAGATTTAAGCGCAGGAAGATTTGTAGAGGATTTTAGTATAGCCAGGGCAGAAGACCGGCAGAAGGCAGCTTACCTATTTGACCTATACAAGATTTTTATACTAAGGCCACAAGACCACAGCATAGAAGAGAACCTTCCGCAGGATGCTTGCTACAGCAGAGTTTATCGGTTTATCTATGACTACGCCAACAGGGATAACACAGACCGTCTTGATGCTGGCCAAGAAGCTATATTGGCCTCTTATAGAAACGCACAGAATATATTAGGGGGCCTGATTGCGGAATTTGTCATTATTAGAAATAAGGTTTATCAGGAAAAAGTAGTCCCGCTAGATCAATATTTAGCAGGATTAAATCAAGGTACGGGCCCATGCGCAAGTTTTAGAGATACGCCGGCAGGGTTAAGACAAAAAATTAGCATAGGCATGCTGATACAGTGCTTAGAGTGTTTTATTGAAGCAGCCAAAAGAGGCTTAATTATAAGCGATTTTAAGCTCGAAAATTTTGGTGTTAGAGATGATGGGTCAGTTGTGCTGATTGACCTTGGCTCAGCCACATTTTCAGGTATAAGCCATATAGACGCGGAAGAGAGAAGATGTTTTGTTAACAGGCTAGAGCGCAAGCTCGACTCTTTGGCCAATGAAGACGCAGCCCGCCCGGCAACTGCCCGTGTGAGCCTACACAGAGGAGGCATGAACCCGCAGAGAGACAGGTGGGACCATCTGTGGGAGCAGATTAAAGAGGTCACGCACAGAGAACGAGAACGCTTACAGCTTACCCATCGCGGACTTAGTAGTTATGGGCGCATAGACAGAGGGGGTTATCATGCTCTGGATGCTTGTGGTTATACCTTATCAACTGTAGCGCCATCACGGCAAGCAGAAGCAACAGCACATAGAAGGACAACTTTTGTGCCCACGCATGCCACCAGAGAAGGGATGCTGCAGCTTATTATGCAAGAGGTTATCAGAGTAACGGACGGGCCTATGCCTGCTGCCAGGAAAAGCGCCCCTGCTTTAAAGGCACAGAAAGCTATCGCGTCTGGTGCGTAATTAAATTATTGCTTATCAAAGTATAGTTTAAATATTACACTTGAATAATATATATTATTCTGCTATAGTGTTAACACTATGTGCGGAATAGTTGGATATATAGGTGATAAACAGGCCCAGCCCATTTTATTGGATGGACTAAAGCGGCTTGAATACCGCGGTTATGACTCTGCGGGCATTGCATCTGTTTCAAAGGATAAAGTCTCTGTCAGAAAGCAGAAAGGCAAGATAGCGGTTTTAGAGAAGCTGCTTAAGAAAAGGCCTCTAAAAGGCACAATAGCAATATCACATACACGCTGGGCTACACACGGTGTCCCGAGCCAGAAGAACGCCCACCCTCACACAGACTGTAATGAAAGAATAGCGGTTGTCCACAACGGCATTATAGAAAACTACGAGGATTTAAAAGAACGCCTTATTAAAGAAGGCCATTCTTTCAAATCTGAAACTGATACAGATGTTATCGCTCACCTGATAGAAAAATACTACAAAGATGACCTTGAGTCTGCTGTAAGGGCAGCGCTCAAGCTACTTAAGGGCTCGTTCGCGTTGGGTATTATATCAAGCTATCACCCGGAAAAGCTTATAGCTGCAAGGGTTGGCTCTCCGCTGGTTGTTGGCTTAGGCAAGAATGAAAACTATATTGCAAGCGACATACCAGCACTTTTAAAATTTACAAAAGAGATCCTTTTTATAGAAGACAACGAAATGGTAGTCTTGACAGCAGGCCTGGTTAAAATCACCGATTTTGCAGGCAAGAGAATAAAACGCTTACCTACTAAAATCACATGGGATATCTCACAGGCAGAAAAACAGGGCTATCCCCACTTCATGCTAAAGGAGATGTACGAACAGCCATCAGTGTTGGAGGGGATATTAAACCATAGGGTCTCATCAAAAAGGGACTCTATACATTTTGAAGAATTAGCAATAACCGATAAAGATTTAGCAAAGGCAAAGAAGATATCAATAATTGCCTGTGGCACAGCTTACCATGCTGGGCTTACAGGGAAATATATTCTTGAGAGCCTTTGTGGTATCCCTGTTGAGGTAGACGTATCAAGTGAGTTTAGATACAGAAATCCTGTGGTTGGAGCCGATACTCTTGTAATAGCCATAAGCCAGTCTGGCGAAACAGCAGATACCATAGCAAGTATAAGAGAAGCAAAGGCACGAGGCGCAAAGGTTTTATCCATAGTAAATGTTTTAGGCTCTACTATTACCAGGGAATCAGACGGCGTAATATATACACATGCAGGCCCTGAGGTAGGGGTTGCATCTACTAAGGCCTACACTGCCCAGCTTTGCATACTATATCTTTTGGCTATGCATTTGGCACTTCTTAAAACGAGAATAAGCAGGCAGAAGGTAAAGGGGTTGTTGTTGGAGATGTCGAAGCTCCCCCAGCAGGCTGATAAGATATTAAAAGATTCTAAGGCGATTCAAAGGATAAGCAAGCGTCATTACAACAAATACTGTTTTCTTTATCTGGGGAGAAACCTAAACTTCCCCAACGCGCTGGAAGGAGCATTGAAACTAAAAGAGATCTCATATGTCC
>JABMRG010000009.1 GCA_013202935.1 Candidatus Omnitrophota bacterium | reverse complement strand
GAATTTCTTACCTGACTGGTTCCTCGAGCCGAAGGCGAGAGAAACGTCCCCTATTCTTCTTGGGTGGCACGGAGGACTTCTTCGACGCTAGTAATTCCAGCAGTTGCTTTTTCTATACCGTCGTCTCGCAAAGTCTGCATTCCTGATGAGACAGCCTTCTTCTTTATCTCGTCAGCAGATGCCTTAGCTATAATAAGTTTCTTTATATCATCATCAATAATAAGGAGCTCATATATGCCTGCTCTGCCCATGTAGCCCATGTTTTTACACTTTGGGCATCCTTTACCTTTGTAGATTGATATATTATCTGACCTCTCAAGGCCTAAGTCTTTTAACATATCGTCTGTGGGAGTTATCTTCTCTTTGCATTTCTCGCAAACAACTCTTACAAGGCGCTGCGCTAGTATTCCTATCACAGAATCTGAAACCAAAAATGGCTCCATGCCCATATCAACGAGCCTTGTAACCGCACCTGCTGCATCATTTGTATGCAGAGTTGAAAATACAAGATGGCCTGTCATGGCAGCCTGTGTAGCTATCTCGGCGGTCTCAGGATCTCTTATCTCGCCTACCATTATAATATCTGGGTCCTGCCTCAAGATACTACGCAGGCCTGATGCAAAATTAAGCCCTGCCTTTACATTAACTTGTGTCTGCCTTATCATAGGAAGCTGATACTCCACAGGGTCTTCTATTGTAATTATATTCTTCTCTTCAGTATTTATGGTAGATAAAGCAGCATATAAGGTTGTGGTCTTTCCACTTCCTGTCGGCCCGGTTACAAGTATGATACCATGTGGCCTTCTTATTAGTTTGTCGAACCCCTTTAGCGCTTCTTTGCTCATGCCGAGTTCTGCCAAACCCAAAAGTACACTTGCTTTATCAAGTATCCTAATAACTATATTCTCGCCATGCACTGTCGGAAAGCTTGAGACCCTCATATCTATATCCTTGCCTTGCATCTTCAGCATTATCCTACCATCCTGAGGTTTTCTTCTTTCTGCAATATCCATATTTGCTAGTACCTTTACGCGAGAAAGAATAGCCGCCTCAAGATCTTTAGGTGGCTGCGGACCTTCATGCAAAAGGCCATCGATGCGGTACCGCACTCTAAGCATCTTCTCTTCTGGTTCTATGTGTATATCGCTTGCTTTATCCTTTACTGCCTGCATGATTATCATATTTACCAATTTTATAATAGGGGCATCCTCTGCTAACCTTGCGAGCTCCTTATCAGACGCTGGTTTTCCCGCAATAGTCTTCTTGGCCTTATCCATCTCCTTTATCACTTCATCTACTCCACCTGCAACACCATAATACTGGTCTATAGAATCTCTTATGGCCTTTTCTGTAGCAAGCACAGGCTCAATCTCGCACCTTGATTTTAATCTTACTTGATCAATAGCATTTATATCCTGCGGATTCACCATCGCAACCGTAAGAGTCTGCCCTATCTTAAATAAAGGTACCAGCTTATACCTTTGTGCAATAGCTTCTGGCACCAACTTTACGGCAGAAGCATCTATAAGATAATCTGTAAGGTCCATAAAAGGTATGCCTAAACGTTCAGATATGACAGATGCTATATTCTCCTCTGTAATAACACCATGCTTAACCAATACCTTGTCTAATGGCATGCCTTTTTTCTTGGAATCCTCTTCTGCCTTCACAAGCTGCTCTTTTGATACTAGACCTTTCTTTACCAGGTCATCTATTACAAGTTTTACCTGTTCCATCAGTCTATGCCCTCTCTTCTTTTCTTAAGTCCTTTGGCAAAAGAATGTTAAATTTAGTGCCTTTATGGAATTTGCTCTCAACCCAAATTCTTCCTTTATGAAGGCCTATTATCTCTTTGCATATAGCAAGGCCAAGGCCAGTGCCTTTTGTTTTATTCTTAGTGATGTCGAGCCGTTCAAACTTGTTAAATAGCTTTGGTAAATCTTGTTTTCTCACGCCCACACCTGTATCTTGTACCAACACAAAAGCTTTCTTATTCTTTTCCTTAAGCTGGACTGTAATAGTTCCTCCCTTTGGAGTAAACTTTAGGGCATTATTCAGTAGATTGCTGACCACCTGCGTAATCCTGTCCCAATCAGCCCATATTTTAGAGTATCTCATCGAGAAATTTAATTTTATACTTATACCCTTTGACTTTGCAGTTGACCTTATAAAATCTATTGACTGGTTTAAGAGTTCTTTGATATCAAAGTACGACCTTTTTATTGCGGCTTTACCTGTTTCCAGTTTTGCCAAGTCTAAGAGAGACCCGAGCAACCTATTCAACCTATCTATATTCTTCATGCCTATATCAAGAACGTGCTTCTTCTTATTATCCACTTTGCCGACTAAGCCCTCCGATATAACAGCCATGGAGTCTTTAATAACTGCTAATGGATTTTTTAATTCATGCGATACATCTGATATAAAATCGAGTTTCATATCTGCTAATCTTTTTATCTTCTCATACATAAGTGCGTTCTGTATTGCCAAAGATATATGCTCGGATATAAATGTGAGTACCCTTAAATCCTTATCTGTAAATATTCTTTTGGTCTTCTTATTATTCACATTAAGCACGCCTATAACCTTATTGTCGATTTTAAGGGGGACGCTAAGCAGGGAGTCTGTCTTATATTTTTTGGTATCAGATTTACGGTATTTTTTGAATCTCTTACTTCGGGAAAGATCATCTATAAGCAGCGGTTTACCAGTTTTTGCTACCCACCCAGCTATACCTTCGCCCATTTTTACCCTTGTATTCCTGGCTATCTCACCATTAAAGCCTGTTGCCTTTCTGATAAGAAGCTCTTTACTCTTTTCATCGAGTAGCATTATAGAGCCAAGCTCTGTGCCCAATAGATCAGAGACATTGGTTAGGGCAGACAATATGCATTCTTCAGGCTCAATAAAGGAATGGACCTCTTTGGCGAGTTGAAGTAATCTTACTAATGTGGCATTTGGTATATTTTTAAGCTTCATTATCCTAGCAGTTCTTTTATCTTACTCAACAAGACCTGGGGCTCAAAAGGCTTGGTGATATAGGCATCAGCACCGACCTCCTCCCCCATCTTCTTATCCTCATCCTGCACGCGTGCTGTAAACATAATTATAGGTATACTCTTATATTTCTGGTCAAACTTAAGCAACCGGCACACCTTATATCCGTCTATCTTAGGGAGCATAAGATCGAGTATTATAAGGTCAGGGCTTTCAGTTTTTGCTTTATCCAGCGCTTCCTGTCCATCATAAGCAGTAATAACCTCATAACCATTAGCTTCCAGCCTAAGCTTAACTATATCTACCATATCTGTCTCATCATCTACTAAAAGTATCTTCTTTGCTGCCATTAGGTTTTCCCTTTCTTTGTTGCCTTGTATTTTTCGGCTATTCTTATCGCACTAAATACATTATCCAGTTCTTTTTTTAAATCGCTCGTTTTCACAATAAACCCTGAAGCACCAAGTTTTTTTGCCTCTTCAAACCTCTCCTCATTAGAGAATGCTGTTATCATAAATACAGGTAAATTCTTGTTCATCCTCTTTATCTTCTTTAAGGCCTGCAGTCCATCAAGCTCAGGCATCAGTATATCTAGAAGCACTACATCGGGCTTGTTCTTCTTCACAAGATTTAAGCCCTCTTTTCCATTGAGCGCTACATCTACATCATATCCGCTCGACTTAAGCCTCAAGCTTATAACCTCTAAAAACTGCGGTTCATCATCTACTACTAATACTTTCTTTGACATTATACCCCTCCTGATTTCTATTTTGGAATCGTGAAGATAAAGGTAGTTCCTTCTTCCAACTTGCTCTCTACCTTTATCTGGCCGCCATGGAGCTTAACGAGATCTTTTGCAATGGCCAGCCCCAGGCCTGTTC
>JABMRG010000008.1 GCA_013202935.1 Candidatus Omnitrophota bacterium | reverse complement strand
GTATTAAGGAGAGAGCTAGCAAAGAAGAGGGTGAAGGTTTTGTGCAAAACAAAAGTAAGCAACCTCCTGGTGAAAGGCCAAAGAGTACGTGGCGTCGAGTTGAAGGATAAGACCGTTCTTGAGGCATCTAAGGTTATTCTGGCAACAGGCGGCGCATCTTATAGCTTTACCGGTTCAGATGGAAAAGGTGTTAAAATAGCAGAAAGGTCAGGCCATTTGATTGTTGGGTTTAAACCAGGGCTTGTGCCCCTAGTTGTCAAAGAGTCTTACCCTTTGGCCTTGGAAGGCCTCACACTAAGAAACATTCGCCTTCAATTTTCAAATGGTAAGAACAAAATCCAGTCAGATACCGGGGAAATGGTATTTACAAAAAAGGGAATATCAGGCCCGTTGGTGCTCTCACTTAGCGGAAGAGTGGCGGATTGGCTGCACGATGAAAGAAAGGCCTTTGTAGATATAGATTTAAAACCTGCTCTTTCAGAAGAGCAGCTGCGCGCGCGCCTCCTGAGGGAGATTGAGCAGAGCCCAAGAAAGGGTATAAAGAATCTTCTCAAGGAGATGTTGCCTTTAAGGCTTATTCCGATATTTCTATCTTCCGCAGGGGTTCTGCCTGAGAAGAGGGTAAATCAGCTTACTAGATCAGAGCGGAAAGCCATACTATCCCTGCTTAAGGCATTCAGATTGAATATATGCGCAACAGCTGGAATAGAAAATGCTATGGTAAGTCGCGGAGGAGTTTCCTTGAAAGAGATAGATCCCCGCACAATGGTTTCGCGAATCGTAGAAGGCCTCTATTTCTGCGGTGAGATGATAGATATTGACGCAGATACAGGTGGATTTAACCTGCAGGCAGCCTTTTCCACAGGTTACCTGGCAGGGACCAGCTGCAGGCCTTAAAAACAGATGGAGAATTAGATGAAAAATATGATAGTATCAATAATACGTGCAATCACAGTCCCCTTAATAATGCTTCTTGCGCTTATTGCCATACGCCTCTTTTATTCAATCAACATAGAGCCTTCTGTTTCAGGCCAGGTAAATCGTGGTGTGATGGCAGTATTTATTACAGTATTTGCTATCTCGATAACAATGCTGGTGCAGAGAATAGCCTCGGGCATTATTAATTGGTATGCTGAAAATGTAACTACAAAAACAGCTACCACGCTCGACGAAGAGCTCCTACCTTTCTTACGCAGGACAATCAATATTATAATATGGACATTCGCTATACTTATTACCTTGCCCTTATATGGTGTAAATATAAATGCCCTGATAGCCACCTTAGGCGTTGGCTCGCTGGCTATTGCGCTTGCTGCAAAAGATACCATATCTAATATTATTGCGGGATTTTTGATTATGATAGATAGGCCGTTTCGCATAGGGGACAGTGTAAAGATCCCATCCGGAGAGGTGGTAAAAGTCCTTGATATCGGCATCAGGCGATCGAAGTTTTTATCTGAGGAAAAAGCAGTGATTATCGTGCCAAATCTCGACCTGAGCAAAAGTAAAATAATAAACTATACCTATGGCGAAGAGATAAAAAAGTAAAGGAGGCTGTTATGGAGATAGCTGCATTAACGATTTGGATAGTATTTAGCATAATAGGCTTTGCAGCGATATTCTTTACAACCTTTGGGACTCTGATTATCCTTTTAGGGTCTGTCTTTCATGCCCTGATGACCGGGTTTTCCCCATTTAATATCAGAACGCTTATAATCTTGTTGACGCTCTACCTTTGCGGTGAGGTGCTGGAATATATTCTTGTTATCGTAGGTGCCAAAAAACTGGGTGCCTCAAATGCCGCTACTGTAGGAGCCGTTATAGGAGGTATTATAGGCGCAGCAAGCGGAGCTGTATTTTTAGGGATAGGGCTGATATTGGGCACATTCTTAGGTATATTTCTAGGCGCTTTTCTCGTCGAGCTTATACTACAAAAAGACCTTGTCAAGTCGCTCAAGTCCGGTGCAGGCGGTGTGATTGGCAGGTTAGGTTCAATAATAGCAAAGCTAGCAATAGCAGCTGCCATGTTCTGGATCATGATCTCAAGATTGATAGCTTTAGGTATATAAGAGAAGGGGGTAAGGATGTTCCTTAGGATATTAGGATGGTTCTGGGTGATAACAGGCATTCTTTTTCTATTAAAGCCTAATTTTCTAAGGAGAAGGATTCAAAAAAAGAGCATAAAAGTAGTGCGAAGATACTTATTTTTAATAATTCTCTTCTTTGCTATACCGCTTATAGGTGCAGGAGCCAGGTATGAAGGCTTGCTCGCAAAGATTATTTTGGTAATTGGAATCGTAGTAATAATTAAGGGTTTTTTTATGCTTAAGGCAAAGGCGGCTGGTAAAATTATGGACTTCTTGCTTAAGCAGCCAGTAATAGCATTCAGGGTCTGGGCGCTTTGCCAGATCGGCATAGGCGTTTTGATCTTAATGATTAAGTGAAAAGGAGTTAAAAGGTTATGAAAGATTTATCGGAATTACTGGGCGAGGCGCTAGGCATGGAAGAGAAGGGTTGGGCATTCTACAAGGAGGCAGCTGAAAAGGCCAGTAATATTATAACTAAGAAGACGTTTAATTTTCTCGCAGATAATGAGGTATTCCATATAGAAAATATCAAGAATTTCTATTATGATCTGAAAGATAAGAAGCAGTTGCCAGAGGTCGATTTTACCAATAAGCAGCAAGCCCGGGCAGATGATACCAGTATATTTGCAAAAAACCTCTCTGAGTTACAGGATAAGATTGAGTCTGTTGACGATGACAGAAAGGCTTGTGAGTTTGCTCTAGATTTTGAAAAAAACGGCTACAACTTCTATGGTAGTATGTTAAAAGATACAGATGATCCGAGCGTTATAAAGCTGCTTGAGTTTCTGTTGAGCGAGGAGAAGTCTCATTATGAGATACTCGAAGGCCTTCACGCATATATAACAGATTCCCATAACTGGTTCATGTATGAGGAGGGGTCTTTTCCGCAGGGATAAGCTTACAATAAGAGATGGCTAAAAAATCACAATATTTAACAGTATGGTTGCTTCCGCTTATAATAATAGGTGGTATATTCTATCCATTATTGGGCTATCTGGTTGCAGCTATGATGGCATTCTTTTTAACCTTATCGTTCTTTAAGGTCCGCTACTGGTGTTGGAACCTCTGCCCAAGGGGCGCTTTTTTGGATATCCTTCTGCCCAGGGTAGGCCTTAAGATACCTATTCCAACTCTGTTTACAAGGAGCTGGTTTCGCTGGCTTGTTTTTGTAGTCTTTATCTCAATCTTTGCGTACAGAATAATAATTACCGGTGGTAACCCTATGCTTATAGGCAAGGTCTTTGTTAGTATGTGTTTAATAACCACTGTGATATCTGTTATTCTTGCGATAGGGACAAGGCATAGGGGCTGGTGTGCTATCTGTCCGATGGGTACCCTACAAGAGGGCATATCCAAGGCCAATAAAGCTAAAAGATTGAAAAGTTAACTCTTTTTTGGTAAAATATGGACTAATATATCTGGATATAAAACTATGGAACTATACAGGGCAATACTTAAAAGAAGGTCTATAAGGAATTTTCAGAAGCGCAAAATAGATATAAGGGAATTGAGGCGCATGGTAAATTGTGCGAGGTTGGCTCCTTCAGCAGCCAATATGCAGCCTTTGGAATTCCTGGTTATCACTACGCAGACCCTATGTAGCGAGATTTTTAAGCATCTTAAGTGGGCGGGATATATAGCACCAAGAGGTAGCCCCCAAGCAGGTTGTGAACCTGTTGCCTATATTATAATATTGATAAATAAGCAGAAGGTAGCCCACTCTGTTGTAAAAAGGGATGAGGCTGCTATTAGATATTCATTTAAGCCTGACCTAAGAGATGTGGGGGCTGCTGCAGAAAATATTATGCTATATGCCCAGTCGAAGGGTATTGCAAGCTGCTGGCTCGGTGCTATAAATAAGCAAGGCATACGCAAACCGCTTTCTATGCCAAAGAACCTGGAAGTGGATTCTGTAATAGCATTAGGCTATCCAAAGATGCGGTCAATGGTGGCTAAATTTACTGGGCCGGTAAATTACTACCTTGATAAAAGAGGTATTTTGCATGTTCCGAAAAGGCCTCTGCGCGACGTTATTCATATAAATAGGATATAAATCTCTTATGGGTATTAAGCGAATCTTCAACTGGCAGGTTGCCTTAGGTGTTATTCTTATAGCGCTGTCTGTTATCGTTTATGTAATACATTATATAATTTTTAGAGATGTGCACCATATTTTTATATATCTTATTGGGGATATCGCATTTGTATTTTTTGAGGTTCTGTTAGTAACCCTTATCTTGCATAAGCTTCTAAGTAGTAGAGAGAAGCTCTCCATGCTCAAGAAGCTCAATATGGTAATAGGTGCCTTTTTTAGTGAGGTTGGGACAGAGCTTATAGCAAAGTTTTCTGTTTTTGACGTGGATTTTTCGCACATTGCAAAAGAGCTTTCTGGTTTAGGTGGATGGACCAGGAGGGATTTTGCAAGGTTTGACAAGGATATTAAAAGACGTGAAGCAAGCATCGACTTAAGCGGAGGGGGCCTGGTAGTGCTGAACGACTTTCTGGTAGAAAAAAGGCCTTTTTTGCTCAATCTACTGGAAAACCCCAATCTGCTTGAGCATGAATCTTTTACAAACCTGCTGTGGGCGGTATTTCATCTTACGGAAGAACTGAGTTTTCGGCAAGACCTGATCGGGCTGACTGATACAGATCTTGAGCATGTTGCAGGCGATATAAAGAGAGCTTACCAGCTCTTAATCCACGAATGGCTCTCTTATATGCTGCACCTGCAGAGGAACTATCCGTACCTATTTTCTCTTGCAAGCCGGACCAACCCATTCAACCCGAATGCCAGAGTTGAGGTACGATAAAAGACAAAAAGAAAGGAGAAAGCTATGTTAAGGAAATGGTTTGTGTTGACTACGCTCATTATATTGAGTTTCGCTCAATATAGCCAAGCCGAAGGGCTCTATGAACAGGAGCTGGCACAGAAGAACGCAGAGCTTGAGGCGCTTACCC
>JABMRG010000076.1 GCA_013202935.1 Candidatus Omnitrophota bacterium | reverse complement strand
GACGCCACACAGTCTCTGACTGAGGCTCAACACCACCAACAGCACAAAACACAGCAACCGCGCCATCGAGGATACGTAGACTCCTCTCAACCTCAACAGTAAAGTCAACGTGTCCAGGCGTATCTATGATATTGATCTTGTGGTCCTTCCAATAACATGTTGTAGCAGCAGATGTTATGGTAATACCTCTCTCCTGCTCCTGTTTCATCCAGTCCATCTTCGCTGCTCCATCATGAACCTCTCCCAACTTGTGCGAACGGCCTGTATAAAAGAGTATCCTCTCTGTTAGTGTTGTTTTTCCAGCATCAATATGCGCCATGATGCCAATATTTCTGATTCTGCTTAAATCAATTGTTCTTGCCATGTTTTCTCCTATTAAACAAAAATCCTTCTTATGGTCAACTAAAACGCCAATAGAAGGATGGTGTAGTTTACCCTCTTGTAAACGGGGCACGTAAAGGCACTAATTGCCTTTAATGTCTTTTAGGTATTCGTAGTATTCGCTGTCAGTACTAAGTATAATGGTGGTACCTTTATCAATGGTATTGCGGTAGGTATCTAAGGTTTTTATAAAACCGTAGAATTCAGGATCTCTATTATATGCATCTGCGTATATTTTGATAGCCTCAGCATCAGCTTTACCCTTTATCTCCTCAGCTACCTTGTAGGCTTCAGAACTTATCTGGTTTAACTCTTTTTCCATCTGCCCTTCAATTTCAGCTCTTTTACCCTGGCCTTCTGAGCGGTATCTCTCAGCAGCACGCTTTCTTTCTGAGATCATCCTCTCAAACACCTTAATCTGGACATCTTTTACGTAGTTTATCCTTTTTATGCGTACGTCTATAAGCTCTATTCCATACTGCGGGACTATCTTTGACGCCTCTTCAAGTATTCCACGCGTAAGGTCTTCTCTTCCTACGTTTATCTTCTCAAGCTCTTCAGCCGCAAAAACTAAGTCCTCATCAGCATCTTTATCCTTAGCGCTTGCTTCATCAAGCAGGCGGTTAGTATTTCTCACAGCCTCAACAAGGTTATGATTGGTAACAAAATCTCTGGTAGCTGAATCAACTATGTCATCAAGCCTTGCGTGCGCGCCTAGCTCATTCGTAACAGACTGTAAAAACTTTAAAGGGTCTACTATGCGCCAGCGGGCAGTAGTATCTACCCATATGTATCTTTTATCTTTAGTGGGTATCTGGTTAGGATCGCCATCCCATTGCAATATGCGCTTTTCAAAATAGTTTGCCTGCCTTATTATAGGTATTTTGAAATGAAGGCCGGCCTCAGTTATAGGTTTTCCTATCGGTTCGCCAAACTGTGTTATTACTACCTGCTTGGTCTCATCTACTATATACAGCGCACCGCTTGCAAAAAATACTATTATAATTACAGCCAGTGCTGCTATTAGGGATATGAGCTTTTGCGTCTTCATTGGCTCTGGACCTCTCTATCCAGCCTAAGCAAAGGTAGGATGCCTTTCTGGCTAGGGTCAATAATATATTTTGCACCTGCCTTGGGAATGATATCAGTCATAGCCTCAAGATAAAGCCTTTTCCTTGTAACATCTTTAGCATCTTTATACGCCTGGTACGTCGCTATAAACTTAGCAGCATCTCCTTTTGCCTTGTTTACTCTATTGAGCTCATAACCTTCTGCTTTTTTAATGGTCTTTTCTGCTGTGCCTCTTGCTGCTGGTATAGCTTTATTGTAGGCCTCCCATGCCTGATTTATAACCTTCTCCTTCTCCTGCTTCGCCTCATTTACCTCGTTAAAGGAAGGCTTTACCGGATCAGGGGGATTTACATCCTGTAATTTAACTGTGACAATCTGTATGCCGCTGTCATATGAGTCTAATATCTCCTGCAGCTTGTCCTCAACCGCCATATTTATCTCAACCCTTCTTGTGGTTAAGACCTCGCTAACAGAGTTATCCCCTACAACCTGCCTCATAACAGCTTCTGATATTGACCTTATTGTTGCCCTCGGATCCCTTATCTTGAAGAGAAGCTTTACAGGGTCCTTTACTTTAAACTGAACAATCCACTCAACTATAAGCACGTTCAAATCGCCTGTCAGCATCAGGGATTCATCAAAATATTGCTTTGTAGAATATTTTGTTACTACACCTGCCTGGACTGTACGAAATCCAAACTCTTCCTTGAAGATATATTTAACCTTAACCTTGCTTGCTTTTTCAACTCCGAAAGGTAGCTTAACATGAAGACCCGGGTTGGTTGTGCGTACATACTTGCCAAAGCGCCGTATAACTCCGACTTCGTCAGGGCCAACAGAATAGAAGCTTGAAAACATAGCTATAATAATGAAGAAGGCGATAATACCCAGGGGAAGATATTTTGCAAGATTAGGTAACTGTTGCTTTCCTCGCTTTATTATGTCCTCTGGGTTAAACGGCCCCTGAAAAGGGGAATTATCGAAATCCATGTTTTCTTCTTTCTTAATTAGTTGTTTGTGGTTTGGTTATAGTACTACATTATCTAAGCACTGTCAAGGAAAAGATTGAATTCGGTAGCCTATAAAAAGGCTGGTATTTTATTAAGTTGTTTCAAGGCTAGCGGCCTGCTTTTCCAGCTCTAGGATTTTGGTGGATATTATCTTGTTAAGTTTCTTTTTTTCGATAAAACCTTCTATCCTACCCGAAACATCTACAATAGGCAGATACTCGGTATCATGCCTATTTAAGACATCCTTCACTTCAGGCATTGGCATATCTGCATGGGCACTAGCGTGTACTGGCTCCATTAAATCATGAGCTAATATAAGGCCCCCTACCCCTGTTTCCAAAAAAGTCTGCCTTATGCCTTCTATTGTTATTATTCCGCGTAACCTTTTCTCCTTATCTATAACTGGGTAATATAAATTATCATATTTGCTGAAAGTCTCCAGGATATCTGAAAGCTTTGTATTCTCATATATAAGCGGGGGGTTTTTATCCATAAAATCCCCAGCTTTGGCATTTTGTAATATATCTTCCTCTGTAATATTTAAACCTGTCTCCTGTGCCTTTGTAACTGCAAGCTTGGTGAATGACGGCCCTAAGAGTTGAGTAATAAAGGTTGTGGCAGCTATAATAACGATCAGCGTATTACCTATATTAGCTGGAAAATGATGAGCCGCTAGTATAGATAAACCTATGGCTATTCCTGCCTGGCTAAAGAGGGAAAATGGTAAATATTTTTTTACTGAGGTTGCAGCTTTTGAAATATGAGCTCCGATCTTTGAACCTATAGCTTTGCCGCCCATACCGCAAACAAGATAAATAAACACGAGGCAGAGAACGGGTTTTGTCATATGGTCCAACTGCAGCTTTGCTCCGACAAGAACGAAAAATAAGACATATATCGGAGGGGCAAAACCCTCGACCAGGCTAAAAGCTTCTTTGCTTTTCTTGGGTATGGTATTGACAGTTACAACACCTAACGTCATGACTGCCAAAAGCATGCTAACGCCTGCTGCCAGAGACAGCCCTGTGATCAGAAGCACCATGCCGATAGAAAATACCAGTATCTTTTCCTTCTCCACGTAACGCCTGAGAGTATTGCTTAAAAATAGGCCTGATACAATACCGATACCTATCGCCCCACCTATCTCATATAAGGCATGTAATATATTTCCTATGGCATGACCCTGGCCAATAAGTATGCTTGCTATGCTGGATGCAATGGCAAATAGTAATAATGCTAAACCATCGTCCAAGGCTACGATGCCAAGAATAGTTGAAGTCAGGGGCCCGCGAGTTTTATATTCTTTTAAAACAGAAGTAGTTGTAGCTGGGTCAGTAGCAGATGCGATAGCGCCCAGCAAAAGTGCCAGTGCCCATATAAATGGTGAAGGGCTAAATAAGATACTACCGGCAATACCTGCAAAAATCGTAACAAGTATAAAAGGCGCGATTCCTTCGCACAATAAAATATATATAAGCTGCCTTCCATACTTTTTAAATACTTCTTTTTTCAGCTCGCCTCCTACCATAAAACCTATTAGCCCTAAGGCAAAATAGGTAAAGGGATCAAGCGCTTTTATTATATCATCGTTTATTAGCTTAAAGCCTGAGTGGCCGATTACAATACCTATTATTATATAGCCTACAACCTGGGGGATCCGAAGCTTCTGAAAAATACGCCCACCTACCACACCACCAAACAGTGCCAGTCCCAAAATAAGCAACGCATTTAGGTGGAGAAAGGATATCTTTTCTAATATATGTGCTAAATACTCAAGCATCTTCTGTGCCTTTCATTAAAATAAAAAAGCCTACTAATACTAGTAGGAGTCATCAGCATTTTTATTATATGCCTTCTATTCCTTTTTTTCAAGGAAAAAGAGCCCGGAAGAGAGATAGCGGATAAAATCAGAATAAAGCAATATAAGCATGGGGACAGTTTACTGTCCCCATGCTTATAGCGTCCCCTTGCTAAAAATACCTATACTTTTACGCGCTCCTGAGCAGATTCTTAGGAAATAGCGAAAAGTGCTGGAGCCTTTTACACTTATACATCTTCTCGTCTGCTGCCTCAAGCATCTGCTTAGAGCCTACATAGGCATCGTGGTATTCTGTAACACCTATGCTTATAGTAATAGCTACCTTTTCACGCTGGTGCTTTGATAAAACTATTCCCTCCTTCATCTTTAGCCTGAGCTTGCTAAGAGCCATTTCCGCAGCTTCTCGGTCTGTATCAGGCAATATAACCGCAAACTCATCGCCTCCATACCTTGTTATAATATCATTCTGCCTGAAGCTATCTTTCATAAACCTTGAGATCCTGGTTAGAACATGGTCACCAGTAACGTGCCCGTATCTATCATTTATGGACTTAAAGTTTGTTACATCTATCATAGCAACTGAAAACTGCCTGTCAAACATCTTTGCCATCTGAAAGAAGAGATTAATCTTTTTGTTTAAGAAGTGTCTATTATATAGTCCCGTAAGGTTATCCTTCATTGATATCTCTTCATAAAACCTTCTTCTGCTCAATACTGACTCTACCCGCGCCAATAGCTCATTTGTAGAATAAGGCTTTGTAATATAATCATCGACATTGAGCCCAAGGCCCCTTACCTTATCTGGTGTAGTATCTCTACCACTTAAAAATATAAGCGGTATACAGGCTGTTGTATCTTCCTTATTCAGCCGTTTCTTTACCTCAAAACCATCCACAACCGGCAGGCCTATATCAAGAATGATCATATGCGGCATTACCTCCTTAGTCTTCATAATAGCCTCTACGCCATCTGATGCCTTAAATACCTGGTAACCTGCCTTTGATAGAAGCTCATCGAGCATATTAAGAACATCTTTCTCGTCATCTGCTACTAATATCTTGTTTGTCTTATGTTCTTCTATACCATCATGCAGTCTTTGATTAAGTTTTAGATGCTCAATGTATGGGTGCCCCTGGCAGTAGTGCTTATTCTCTTCATATTCCGGGCTAACAAACTTATTGCATATTTGGCACTTCATCTCAATCACCCCCTCACTTTTAAGCAAAAACCCCTAAGGCAAGCTTTGACTGCCTTAGGGGTTATATAGCACTACTAAAGTCTCCGGTAGCTCCTCTGTCCCCGTATCACATAATTTATAAATAAGTTCTTTTTGCTTCTTTAGGGATAGGTGGCTTTGCGTCCCAAAGTTACCCCTGGTTTGCCTTTTTCAAAGCTTAGCCCCTTGTCTATCATTCTCTCTACTTAAAATATAGCACATATTTCTGAAAAGGCAAGATGCCTAGCCAATTAGGGTAAATATTTATCCTTACAGGTGGCCTTGAAGGGGCTGTATATTAGGCGGCAGTATTCTTGTTAAGTAGACCCTTGCTGGGTTCCTTGGCAGCCTTATTAGCCTGGGTATGGGCATGGTGAATAAGAAGTCTTAAGTCCTCTTGAAAAACCTTAATAAACTCCATTCCAATATCAAAATTACCATTCTTTAATGAGGCGATTCTTACTATCTGTGCCAGTAAGGGTATAGGAAAAGGATGCTCTTCTCTGGGTAAATCTAGCTCCAACACCAGATAAGAGCCTAGCCTTAACTGCTTTTTAGACTCTATCAAAAGGCCACAAGCACTTATGTCCTTTGTCTGAGTATATTCATACAACTCTTTGATAGGGAAATGTGTTTCTACGCTTGCCTTGAATCTGATAGCTCTTCTGCGGTCAAATCCTTTATATGTATTGGTTTCTATAAAGAGTGGCACGCACTTCTGCTTTGTTATCTCTATATCAGGAATAACTACTTCATAATAACTCTCGATAGCTCTTCTTATCTCTGAAAGTAGGCCTACAAACTTCTGAACCTTGCAACCGGTTATCTTCTCTACCTCTTCTTCTATCT
>JABMRG010000075.1 GCA_013202935.1 Candidatus Omnitrophota bacterium | reverse complement strand
TCTATTATTACTATACCGATCTGCTTAATCCTGATATTCTTCTCGCATCAGATAATATCTACATGGGTAGGGGATACTTTTTATCTATCAGCGCGCCTGCTTCCTATACATGTGATAGGCGTACTTCTTTGCCTTCCATTTGCAGTTTCCAGCTGCATAACAACAGCGTATGCCAAGATAAAGATTCCAGGCATTGTGAGTATTTCGCTTGTGGCCTTTAATATAATTCTTGCTGTAGTCTTAAGCAGAGTATTATCGATGGGATTATATGGTATTGCTATAGCGGCTATTATTTCTCAGATAGCCTATATGGTCTTTTTCCAGGTTCCATACTCCTGCAACATAATAGGCCTTTCACTCAGGCGCTATATGATGCAGTCCTTTATTAAGCCGCTTCTCTTATCCATTCTTATAAGTGGGACCATATTCTTCTCCATTAAGAGTATAATGGTTGATTTGACAGCGGTCAATCTTCTCCTTATTTCTCTTTTGGGTGCTACTGTTTTTATAACATATATAGTTGGGTATAAGGTTGTATTTACCGATATAGAGAAGACTCATATAAGCGGTATCCTTAAAGACCCTATGGCCCTGTTAAGGCCAGAAAGGCAGGAGGACCCTAATACGCAGGAGATCTATGAATCCTAAAGTCAGCGTTATAATGTCAGTTTATAACAACGAGCAATATCTTCATGAGTCGATCGAGTCCATTCTAAACCAGGCCTTTGAGGATTTTGAATTTATTATCGCAGATGATGGCTCGACCGATGGCACCGCAGGAATCCTGAAGGAGTATAGCCAAAAAGATAACCGTATAAGGCTTATCAGCCATCCGAACATGGGGGTTGCAGGATCGTCAAACCACGCTATCAGATTGAGCCGCTCTGAGTATATAGCCAGACAGGATGGGGATGATGTTTCTTTGCCGGAACGGTTAGAGAAGGAGTTTGACTATTTAAAGGCCAACCCTGAAATAGAACTGGTGGCATCCTGGGTATATATCATAGATGAGCATTCGAATATCATATTAGAGAAGAAGCTACCTGAGGATAATGTAGTAAAAAGGATGCTTGCTTATGACAATCTAATAAGCCACTCATCCGTCATGTACAGGAAGAGTAAGTTTTTTGAATATGGATGCTATGATGAGAGGTATAAGTACGGAACAGATACGCGGCTCTTTCGTAAAATGAAAAGTCTCCATATACTAAAAGAGCCCCTTTTAAAATACAGGTGGGGGCTGGATAATATAACTCATAGTAAATTTTGTGATAAGATGGGCAAGGAGTACAGCCTTGAGTTTGCCAAGGAGAGAAAGATCCGCTTCTTTTCTTCTCTGCTTATACAGCAGAATGAACAGGATAAGGCAAGGGCGCTTTTAAAGAAAGCTGCTAAAAGTCCGCGTCACTTTTTTTATTATCTCCTGACATTTCTGCCGCCTGCGCTGATCAATTTTTATATGTGGAGGCTTCGCTATATTCTAAAGAGAATATTAGCTGTTTTTTCGCCTTATTATAGGAGAAGATAAGCTTATACAAGATGTATAACCGAGCCAGTTCTTATATTGATAGCTTTCATGCGAATATCAACAGCTTTGTCCCTGTTCTTATCTGCTTTATATTAATCACGCCTATTTATCTGGGTGTTGGTTACGGTATATCCGGAATAAATATACTGTATATATACTCGATATTTCAGATACTGATAATCGCATTGACGCAGCGTTTTGTATTTGATACCCCTGAAACACTGCCGAAATTATTTGTTTTTATTATCACCCTCCAGAACATATTTATAGGACTTGCTATCCATTTATCCCCCGGTATGCCTATAAATAGTATCAGGCTTCTAATATCATTCACAAGCGTATATGTTTTAGTAGCCTGCATTGCTATACTTTTCTTTGACGCCGCTGCGCGAAGAAGCTTCTTTAATGTGTCACAGATGCTCCCATTTGAAAAGATAGCCATTCTCTTCATAATATGCGCAGGGGCCTATTTTTTTAAAGGCAAAGCGCCGTTATTTGCTAAGTTTGGCTATCTCAGGAATTTCACTCTCTTTTTTTTCATATATATACTGGGCAAACTCTCTGTTAAGGGGAAAGGGTCTCTTAAAGATTTCTTTAGGTTTCTTTTTATATTCTCCTTTGTTATTTGTGTATTTGGTTTCATAGAGCGATTCATATTGCCAGAGTCTTTTTGGCTCGATACCCTAAACGTGCTAAAAGTAACAGAGGCAAAGGGCAGGGGGATAGAAGAGGGCCTACTCCCCAGTGTATTTATGACAGATTTTTTTGGTGTGTGGACCAGAAGGCTTGCCTCTACATTTGCAGAACCTGTTAATGCCGCATACTTTTTTGCATTTACCACGATAGCCGCACTGGTGGCAAGAAACATCTTTATGATGGTAGTCGCTGGGGCAACGCTCTTTCTTACGCTTGGCAAGGGTGGAATGCTTGTTGCGTCAGTCACGTTAGTTGTTATGATAGCCGCATATACATTATTCAGAAAGAGAATGGACATTAAGAGGGCGGTTATATTGCTGCCCCTGTTCGTGACTTTTATAAATTTCTACGTTGGAAAATTTAGGGGTTCGGCAGCAGCGCATATGCAGGGCTTGTCCTCACTGCCGATTAATTTATTCAACTATCCATTGGGCAGGGGCCTTGGGACAGGAGGTAACTGGGGTAGTATCTTTGAGGTCTCTATCATAGAGAAGAGAATAACTATGACTGGGGCAGAGAGCATGGTCGGCACAATCGGCCATCAAATGGGTATTATCGGTATGCTGCTCTATATATTATTCTTTATTTTTATGGTAAGATATCTTTTAAAAAGTTACCGTTTATTTTTAAACAGAGGCGATAAATACCTAGCGAAGAATAATCTTTTTGCTGCAGCGATTATGCTGGGAATATTTATGGTCTCATTATTCCAAGAGAATACATTCGGGCCACAGGCCGGGGGCATATATTTTCTGTTTATTGGTATGGTAGTGGGCACGAACAAACTGGCTGAAAATGACTGAGAATGAATAATTTGAAAATAACATTTGTATATCCTACGGATCCGCTGGGCGCAAAGATAGGCGGGATAGAGACATTCATAAAGGGGTTTATAGAACATTCCCCCGATGATTTTGATATCGAGTTTGTGGGAGTGAGCAGTGATGGTGAGAAGAGGCCTGTGCGGAGATGGCATAATCTGAAGTTAAAGAATAAGAATCTCAAAGTCTTCTATCTCTTTTTTGAAAAGGATATCAACAGAAGAAAGTTTATTCCTCTATCACTACGTTTTATGTTCGCGTTGGCATTTTCACGGCTTAATTTAGGAGGTAGGACCCTAATATTCAACCGCGTAGAACCGGCTCTCTTGTTCAAGAAGACAAAGGCACACAAGATACTATTTAACCACAGTGATATCACAAGGCAGATCCTAAAGAGAGAGAGCGAAACCGGATGGAATAGGCTGCCTAACCTTTACTTTGCCCTCGAAAAATATATATTTAGCTATGCTGATTATATATGTACTTCCAGCAGAAGAACCCTGGTATATTATCTTGAGCACTACCCTGATAAGAAGGATAAGCTCTTATACCTTTCTGTATGGACAGACCCTTATATATTCCATCCCATAGATACAGATAAAGCAGATGCAAAAAAGGGAATTTCAAAAACAGATAAGGCCTTGCCAGTAGACCAGAAATGGATACTTTCTGTAGGCAGATTACAGGAAGTGAAGGCCCCTTTCAGGCTCATAGATACCTTTATGGAATACTGTAAGAAAGATACAGGGGTTTGCCTTATCATTATAGGAGGGGGTAACTTAAAACAGGATTTGCTAAAATATGTAGCTAAGAATAGATTAAGTGATAAGGTTTTCTTTCTAAAAGAGATGGCCCAAAATGACCTGGCCAATTTCTACAGGGCCTCAGATCTGCTGCTTATAACGAGTAACTTTGAGGGCGGCCCCAGGACGCTTTTTGAAGCTCTCAGTTCTGGGTTGCCGGTAGTATCAACAGATGTAGGGGAGGCTGGAAGAATTATAAGAAATAATTTTTCAGGAGAGGTAGTACGAGATTTTTGTGCTCAAGAACTGGCAAGCGCTGTGGATAAAGTATTGAGAAACCCTAGTATCTATACAAGAGATAAATGCATATCCTGCATAACGGAGTATACACCAGAAAAGATTTTACAACCCGTTTATGACATTATCAGGAGGTTACAAGGATAGGATGAAGATAGGCTTGATCTGTTCATCTGGGGGCCATTTTTTACAGCTCTATTCCTTAAAGGAATTTTTAGAGAAGAGAGAGCATTTCTGGGTTACGTTTGATGCAAAGGATACTTCATCCCTGCTGAAAAACGAAAATGTATTTTATGCATATTCACCCACAAACAGAAATATCATAAATTTCTTAAGGAATCTCATATTGGCCTTCCGGATTCTCAAATCCCAAAAACCCGACATGATTGTATCCACAGGTGCAGGAGTAGTAGTACCTTTTGTATATATCGCAAAACTCTTCAGGATAAAGACTCTATATATTGAATCGATAACCAGATCGAAGGATATTTCACTTTCAGGCAAGATGGTATACCCCTTTACAGACCATTTTCTTGTTCAGTGGCCAGAATTGGAAAAAAGATACAAAAGAGCCAAATTTACAGGGCAGGTAATATGATATTCTTGACTGTAGGAACAGAAAATTTTCAACTCGACAGGCTCATAGAGTGCATAGACAAAGCTGTAGCTGAAGAGAGACTGACAGATAAAGTATTTGCTCAGACAGGAAGCTGTAGATATAGGCCTAAGCATTTTCCATATAAGGAGTTTATCGGATTTAATGAGATGAGCCAGCATATGAAGGAAGCAGATATAGTAGTCTCTCATGCGGGTGTTGGCTCTGTTATCTTATCTCTGTCCCTGGGCAAGATACCTATTGTATTCCCACGCCGTTTTAAACTCGGGGAGCATGTCGATGACCATCAGCTGGAGTTTGCGAAAAGAATAGAAACAACGAATAAGGTGATCGTTGCATATGACGAAGAAGCACTAATCGATAAAATAAACAACCACAACTTGCTTATATCAGGACTGAAAACCTATAATAGAGAAGAGAAAGATAAGCTGATAGCTTATTTAAAAAATATATGTGCTGGTATAATATGAAAAATATTTTTATAAAAACACTGCTCATATCCGCACTCATTGCCATACAGGCAGCGATAGGGCTGCGTCTCTTTGCAGAGATCGAGTTTAATAACGCAGAAGGCCTGGCGTTAAAGGGTGATTTTCTATCTGCAGAAGGCCATTATAATCGCACAATGCAAATGGACCCTTTTAGCAGCCGCTATATAGGAGGTTTTGCAGATGCCTTGTACCGATTTGGGGTTTACAGCAAAGAAGATACAATAAAATATTTTAAAAAGGCAGATACCTTATATGACCGTGCTATAAAACTTAATCCGTTGAAAGCAGAGCATTATCTTGGCAGGGGCCTCCTCAAGCTTGCGATATACAGGCGCTATCGATCAAAAGAGGGCGAAGGCTTTATGGCTGATTTTCAGAATGCATGGATGAATGACCCGCATAGGGCAGATATATCGTATGCTATCGGTTCTGCAGGAATAAGAGTATGGCCTAGCCTGGATCAGCACCAGAAAGAATTCTTTTTGGAGAGGCTGAAATATTGTCTCAGGCGCCAATGGTGGCATATAGAGATTATCTATGCGAGATTATGGAAAGAGACACGTGATTTAGAGATTTTACAAGAGATAACGCCAGATACGCTCAAAGGCCATAAGGCACTATACAATTTTATAAGAAGAAATAACCTATGGCAATATCATAGGAAGCAGCTTGAAAAGGTTAACTATTATAGGCAAAAAGAGGAACCAGAGGATTACAGAAGAGAGAAGGATGAGCATACAAAGGCTATCGAAGAGTTAAAGAGCCTTGCCAGAGAAGGCCGTATTAAAGGATGGATGGGGAAATCATTTAATGGAAAACATACTTACACAGACGGCAATATGTACTGGTCAGGGACTATGCAGACTGCGCTTAATCTGACAGAAGGAGAATCCGTAATTGTAATCAGGGCAAAAGGGGCCATGGCTGATAATATCTTTCCCTTTATGATAGTGGAACTGGATGGAAAGAATATAGGTGAGGCCTTTATTGACAGCCTTGAATCAAAAGACTATTATTTTCCCGTTGAATCAGAAGGCGGCATAAGCATAGTAAGCATAACCTTTGCCAACGATGGCCTGAACAGATCGAGGGGAGAAGATAGGAATCTGCATGTTGGTAGTATATCGGTAAGAAAAGATGACGAATAGAGCATATAACAATACTTTATTGTGCATTATGTGCGGGTTGCTTATCTTTACACCGCTTGCAAGAGGCACAACCAGAATATGGGCGCTTTCTATTATGCTCTCAGCTTCATATCTTGCAATATTCTTATGGTTTTTTAGGAGAACCAACAGTCCTGCTGTTTCTCCACTTACCAAAACAAAATTAGATAAAGCTGTTATTATATTCTCCTTTTTAGCGGTTGTCTCCTTTATACTATCTTGCTACAAGCATGATAGCCTGCTTGCACTTTTAAGACTCTTTGCTTACATAGGCATATATTATCTACTTATAAATAATTTCGATGAGAATATGTTTAGAAAGTTACTATTTACTGCCGTCTTCATCGGAACATCCCTTTCTGTCTATGGGTTGCTTCAATATTTTGGCTTCCTTGGCCACGCATGGTGGTATCCGTATAACTTTCTTGCAGCATCATATGTAAACCACAGCCATTTTGCTGGATATCTGGCATTAGTGATACCCTTGACTGTAGGATGTATTATAAAGAAACACTTTTATGGCAAAGACCTCAGCCTCCTTTTTATTACGGCTCTAATTATTATGGCGGCAGCCTTTATCCTTACCCAGTCGAGGGGAGCATGGTTTGCTTTGAGCCTTTCCATTATTACGGTTAGTATGCTTGCATTACGAAATAAGCCTGACCTCAGAAAAGGTATAGTTACCATAGCAATTCTGATAGTTATAGCAATATCGCTTATCTATTTTAGCAGGGCAATTATGATAGATAGGATAAATACATTATCTGAGGAAAGCAGAGTAAGAGAGAATTCTTTTGCTACGCGCCTAAAGATATGGCAGGGTAGCCTCGAGATGATAAGAGAGAGGCCATTGGTCGGGTTTGGCATAGGAAATTTTGACAATGGTTTTTATCGTTATCGTCCGGAGAGGCTTAACCGCAGGGCTGTTTATGCGCATAACGAATACCTGCATATGGCTGCCGAGATGGGCATACTCTCTATACCGCTAATCCTCTGGATATTTGTCTCAATAATATCAAGCGGTATAAGGGTTAGTAGTAATCCGGTTGCCTTTGGCTGTACCATAGGGGCCTTGAGTTTAATTCTGCATGGATTGGTAGATTTTAATTTTCATATACCTGCAAATATGCTATTATTTATAGTAACCTTGAGTTATATTATGTATTGCAAGAGCCGGATAAAGGATTAAGAGGATGCTAAAAGAGAGAGAAAAGTTCTTAAGAGAGGCAACTATAATACTGGATGCGATTGTAGTAATTATAGCCTTTGGCATATCCTTCTTTTTCAGAAAATCCTTCCACTATTTTTATAAGTTTGACCTTTTACCTTCTGTAGAAGTAGTAGCAAAGAAAGTCACAGGTTCCTTGAGCGAGTATACGTTAGTTATATTAACAGGAGCCCTAGTCTGGTGTATCATGCTCTATCTTAGCGGTATGTATAAATCCATGCGAACAAAATCGGTTCTAGAAATTACAAGCATAGTAATCCGGTCGGCATTTTTTGCAGCTGTGGCTTTTAGCGCAGTGGTATTTTTCATGAAGTTTAAGTTTGTGAGCAGGTTTCTTTTTGTATTTTTTATGCTGATAAGTTCAGCCCTGCTTATACTAGAGAAGACAATACTCTATTCGATCATACATCATCTGCGTAAAAAGGGTTATAATTATAGAAGGTTTCTCATCGTAGGCACAGGCCGGCGCACTATAAAGTTTATAAGAAGAATAAAAGCTCATAAAGAATGGGGCTTATATATACTGGGCATAGTAGATGATGCGGGCAGCTACACCAAAAAAGAGCTAGAGGGTATTGAAGTAGTAGGTAATTTGGGTGAAATAGCTAATATAATAGGGAGGCTCTCTGCAGATGAGGTTGTCTTTATGGTTCCCCGCTCACGGCTAAATTATATAGAGAAAGCTGTCTATGAATGCGAAACCCTTGGTGTCAAGGCAACTGTGGCGCTGGACCTCTTTGACCTAAAGATTGCAAGGGCACGACAGACGGAACTTGATAATATACCATTTATTACATTTGAGACAGCACCATCTCATCAGTGGCAGCTCTTTATGAAAAGGCTAATAGACCTATTTATTTCAGGTTTGGGCATTATCTTATTAAGTATACCCTTACTGGCAGTTGCCCTACTGATAAGACTTACTTCGAAGGGGCCAGCCCTGTTTCTACAGAAGAGAATCGGACTCAATGGAAGAAAGTTTGTATTGTTTAAATTCCGGACAATGCAAGCCGATGCTCAGAGGCGCAGGGCTAAATTGGAAAGCCTTAACATGATGAATGGGCCGGTCTTTAAGATGAAAGATGACCCGCGCATAACCGGACTTGGAAAATTCCTTAGAAAGTTCAGTATCGATGAGTTACCGCAGCTGCTCAATGTATTTAGGGGTGAGATGAGCCTTGTAGGCCCAAGACCCGCTGTCTACAAAGAAGTACTCCAATATGAGCACTGGCAGAGAAGGCGCTTATCTATGAGGCCGGGTATTACATGTCTCTGGCAAGTAAGTGGAAGAAATAAGATCGCAGATTTTAGCGAGTGGATGAAACTTGACCTGCAGTATGTTGACAGCTGGTCTTTATGGCTGGATTTTAAGATTCTGATGCAGACTATACCAGTGGTAATATTTGGAATAGGAGCACATTAAAGGAGGAGCTAAAATGTTAAAGAGTCTAATTCTTATTATACCTGTTCTATTTTTTATCTTATCCGGTGCTATGTTGCCCGGATGCGGAAGTAGGCCTGAACCTGATAAAGTAATTGCAAAAATAAACAGCTATGATATGAGCTTGGAAGATTTTAAGAACGAGATGGACTATACCTTTATTAATGAAAGGGGCCGCCTTAGCAATGATGAGATCCTCGATCTTGCTATAAGAAGAGAGCTGCTGGTCCAGGAGGCACAGAGGCTGGGCCTGGATAAAGAGGTATCTTTTATGAAGACAATAGAGAGATATTGGAAACAGACCTTAATAAAAGAGTTGCTCGATAAGAAATCGAAAGAGATAAGTAGCGATAAGATGCTTACTCGCGATCAGAAGAACAGGGCCATGGAAGATTGGTATAGGCAGCTTTACAATAAAGCCAATATTCAAAAGAACGAACGTATATTGGAGGAATTAAGATGAGCTATGATAATAAGAATAAGAGAAAAAACTATTTTATAAAGAAGAGATTCCAGCTCGATTTCATTATTAAGTTCTGCCTACTTATGGTATCGGGCCTGGCAATCTCGACTATCGGCCTCTACATTGTAGGCAGATCCAGCCTTACGACCTCTTTTGTCAATTCACGCCTCTCTATCATAAGCACAGCTGATTATATGTTACCCGCGCTCTTATGGATAACGCTCTTTGTTGTATTTTTGATAGGCACAATTGCGGCGCTGGTCATCATGCACCTTTCTCACAGGATAGCAGGGGCCATGTTCAATATAGAGCGGAGTGTAAATGAGATAGGAAAGGGCAACCTTACTTGTGAGGTGAGGCTGCGTTCAAAAGACCAGGTAAAAGAGATGGCAGAGAGCTTAAACAAGATGACAAGGTCTCTTAAGGACCAGATATTTATGGTGAAAGAAGCCTCTGTTGACCTGGGTGCGTCTATAGATAAGATGGCATCTGAGGGTACAAGGGATAGCAACTTGAAAGAGGGATTAAAAGAGCTTAAGCAGAAGAAAGAGGTGTTGGATAAGTTGCTTAAACATTTTCAGATATAGGATACATAATTGCCTGTTATGAAGACCAGAAAATCTGTTTTTCTACTTATAATATACTTTTTCACATTTTTCGTATGCAGAATAGCCTATTCTGAAGATAGTGATTGGAAGGCTATACAGGGAAGATACTTTACTGTATTACTGGCTCCAGGCGTAGACGCTAAATATATCTACAGGAATATAAGGGCTAGTTCTTACGAAGGCTTTATATTTGGAGGGCTTTTTTCTGGATCAAGTGAGTATAGCGATGAGGCTCTTGCTGCAGAGTTCGATAAGATGTTCGTAAAGGTAGAGAAGGTCCTTGATATGTATCCCCAGGAAGTTAATATAAATATAAAGATCTACAAAACCCACGCACAGCTCAGTGAGAACCTTAAGAATATAGGAGGACGTAAAAATCACGACGGAAGACTCTTATCTTACTATATAGATATATACAAGACAATATATACCTCAAAAGAGAACATATCTAGAAAAGTAATTGCACATGAGATAGGCCACGTGATAAGTGAACGTTACTTTTACGCCAAGGTCCCAAATCAGATTCAAGAGCTCTTGGCTCAATACGCTGAAATACATATAGACGATTAATTTCACTGGTATTCGATATTCTGCTTGACAAAACGCGTTTGGAGTAGTATAATTTAAATGTTTAATAAAGTCTTAAATTAACCCTTTCCATATAATCCTGGAGGTGATGATATTATGAACAGAATAACTATAAAGTTACATATATTATGTCTAGTTTTAGTATTATCAATTGCGGGCAATGCTTTTGCTTTGTCTGAAACTGAGATAGAGTTGACAGGAATCAAAGGAGAAGTGGGAATCCTGCAACCTGGTTCCACTGAATGGATTCCTGTGGCAGAGACTACAATATTAGGCGCAGGTAGTCGCATAAAGACAATAGGGGAAGGATCCGCTGCTACCCTGAAATTTTATGATGGCTCAACAATCGAGATTGAAAAAGGCAGTAATGTCGGGATACAAGAGATTGTTGAATCAGTAGAACAGTCTGGAGGCAGAATAGTATTAGATGTTGAGATGGGTAATATAAATGGTGATTTTAATAAAGGGCCTGCCTCATCATCTTATGAGATTCTAACACCTGTTGCAACCTGTGACATACCAGGCACATTAGTACATGTATATGTAACAGATGAGTATGTTACCATACAAGTAGTTGAAGGCACAGTAATTGTTAAGAATCTGCTTAATGGCGTAGAGCATACTATTAGCACAGGAGAGACTATTACGATACGCATAGATATAGAGGCCCTCGGTTTTACACCTGAAGAAGGGGAACTTGAAATAGAGGTATTTACAGTCGGTCCAGAAGATCCAGCAACCAAAACCTAAATCAACCCTAAAGTTCTACGGAATATCTTTATGACGCAACATATCAGGAATGTTATATTATTAAGTTGTATTCTTTCAGTCTCTTTTATTCCTTTTGTATCTGCTGATTCTGAACTCTTAGCAGGTGAAGCAGTTTTGGAGAAGGGGATTGGGACAGTTGAAATCTTAAAGTCAGGGACCGATTCCTGGGTTGCCTCCTATGATAATATGATTTTACAGGAGGGGGATAGAATCAGGACAATCGGAGAAGAGTCAGCAGCAAGCATAAGGTTTCAGGATAATACGGTTGTCCAGGTTACCGGTGAGGCAGATCTTAGCATACCGGAGATCAGAAGCCAGGAAGAAGGCCCTGGCAAGAAAACAGTTTTAGACCTAAAAAAAGGCGCATTAAGAGCAGTATTTACAAAATTGAAGCCAGGCGAAGAGTCACATTTTGAAGTAAAGACCCCCACATCGGTTTGTGGTGTTCTAGGCACAACAATCTACATAGACAGTTCAACCGGCAGCGTATATGTAGCAGAAGGAACGCTAACCGTTAGAAATAATGCCACAGGTGAGGAATATACTGTAGAGGCAGGAGAGATTATCTCTATAGCTCCTGATGGCTCTACAGGTGGGGCGCAAGGGGCTACAGAAGAACAGGTACAGCATATGTTGAACAATTTTGCAGGATTAGATATAAATATATTGGGCTATTCACTTACAGGCGACCCGGACGAGGATGAATTTATAATATTTACGCCAGGACTTGAAGAGGCTGCGACTCGGACTTAATAAGTATATAAATATAAGAGAATAGTATAAGAGAGGGGTAAATCCACGATAGGATGAACCCCTCTCTTTTTATGTTTTTTAGTTGATATATAATACCCAATATGATAGTATATAGCCTACATTTATACTAAGTCATAAACTTTATATTATAATATGGACTTTAAAAGAATAAACGACGCTATATTAGATGGTAATATAGCGTCAATACCTCAATTAGTCAAAGAGGCCTTAGATCAGGGCATAACCCCGGAAGCTATATTGAACCAGGGGCTTATTGCCGGTATGTCTATTGTAGGCCAAAAATTCAAGGCAAATGAGATATTTGTGCCGGAAGTACTTATTGCTGCTAAGGCTATGCATGCCGGCCTGGACCTTCTTGAACCCTTGCTAGTGAAGAGCGGCATTAAACCCAAGGCAAAGATATTGCTGGGTACAGTTAAGGGTGACCTTCACGATATAGGCAAAAACTTAGTAGGCATGATGCTTAAGGGAGCAGGTTTTGAAGTTATAGATCTTGGCATAGATGTTCCTGCAGATAAGTTTGTTAAAAAGGCGAGCGAAGAAGAAGATGTTTCTATAATAGCGATGTCTTCATTGCTTACTACATCGATGCCCTCAATGAAAGATACTATAGAGGCATTAAAGATGAGCGGCTTGAATTCAAAGGTTAAGATAGTTATAGGCGGTGCCCCTGTTACGCAGGAATATGCTGATGAGATAGGTGCTGATGGCTATGCGCCTGATGCATCAAGCGCTGTAGATAGAGTAAAAGAATTGTTAGGTATCTGATATGGCGATATTTTTTGGTAAACAGAAGCCGAAACCGCAGAGAATAGACCCTAAGTCTAAAAAGACCAAGATTCCTGATGGGCTATGGACAAAGTGTGAGGACTGCGGTGATATTGTATTCAATAAGGCCTTAGAGGATAACCTTAAGGTCTGCCCAAAATGCAACTTTCATTTTGTCCTGAACGTTCACGAACGCATAAGGGGCACTTTGGATGAGGGGACATTTCAGGAGATAGATGAGGATCTTGTTACTGTGGATCCTCTTGAATTTCAGGGCCCAAAGACGTATAAAGAGAAGCTTAAAAGCGATACGGAGAGAACAGGGCTAAAAGAAGCTGCTGTTTACGGCAGAGGTAAGATAGAAGGAGGAGATATTATCCTGGCTGCTACAGATTCAAGGTTTATAATGGGCTCTATGGGTTCTGTAGTAGGCGAGAAGATTACACGTGCTACAGAACTTGCTCAGGCTGAGAAGTTTCCCTTAATAATAATATCTGGCTCAGGAGGCGGAGCAAGGATGTATGAAGGCATGTTCTCTCTTATGCAGATGGCCAAGACATCAGCAGCGTTGTCTCGCTTTCATGAGGCAGGCGGGCTTTTTATATCAGTATTGACAAACCCTACCATGGCAGGCGTCTTAGCAAGCTTTGCCTCGCTTGGGGATATTATAATTGCTGAACCGAAGTCGTTAATAGGTTTTACCGGCCCACGCGTAATAGAACAGACGATACGGCAGAAATTACCAGAAGGCTTTCAAAAATCAGAATTTCTATTAGAGCACGGCCTTATTGATATGATTGTAAATAGAAAAGATATGAAAGAGACTTTATCAAAATTGATAGATTACTTAAAATGATGAGAGGTAAAAGTTGGCACAGGTTAGTTTGAGGAATATATCAAAGATATTTGGAGGCAATGTAACAGCTGTAGATAATGTAAATCTGGGTATTGATAATAAAGAGTTTGTTGTGCTTGTAGGGCCTTCAGGATGTGGTAAGTCTACAACATTGAGAATGATAGCAGGCCTTGAAGAAGCTACAAAGGGTGAGATTTACATAGGTGACAGAATGGTTAATGATGTGCCTCCTAAGGACAGAAATATTGCGATGGTTTTTCAGAACTATGCATTATACCCTCATATGACGGTATATGAGAATATGGCCTTTGCATTAAAATTGAGGCGCTATCCAAAAAACGAGATAGACCAGAGGGTAAAAGAGGCAGCTGATATATTAAGCATAACAAAGCACCTGAATAAGAGGCCAAAGGACCTTTCAGGCGGTGAGCGCCAAAGGGTTGCAGTAGGCAGGGCTATAGTAAGAAAGCCGCTAGTTTTCTTATTTGATGAGCCCTTGAGTAACCTCGATGCAAAATTACGCGTCCAGATGAGAACTGAGATTAACAAGCTCCATACAAAATTGCAGACCACAATGATATATGTTACACATGATCAGGTAGAGGCTATGACCATGGGCACGAGAATAGCTGTTATGAAAGATGGTGTTATTAATCAGGTGGCGGACCCTATCACCCTGTATAATAATCCGGTAAATAAATTTGTAGCAGGTTTTATAGGCTCACCGCCTATGAATTTTATGAATGGTAGATTGATAAAGAAAGATGATAAATTCTTCTTTGATGATGGCAGCTTCACAGTCAAGCTAAAAGATGATATGAGGGAGAAACTAGAGCCTTACCTGGAAAAGGATATAATATTTGGTATAAGGCCTGAAGATATCCATGATAAGCTCTTTGTCCAGTATGCCTCGCCTGAGGATACCATTAGCGCGATCTGTGAAGTAATAGAGCCTATGGGTGCTGAGGTCTTCTTATACCTTAATACTGGAAAACATTCCTTTATAGCCAGGGTAGGCGGCCATGACAAACCAGCCGTAAACCAGGAGATGGAGCTGGTTTTAGATAT
>JABMRG010000074.1 GCA_013202935.1 Candidatus Omnitrophota bacterium | reverse complement strand
TTAAATAGAGTTCCATTTGGCTTGCTTGTGTCAGCTGATATTATTCGAATAGAAGATATAGAGATGCTGAATATGCTTGTAGATGAGTGGAAGAGCACAGCAGGAAGCAGCAAATTCATAGTTTATATAGATGTCACAGATAGCCAGCTTGTTGTCTTAAGAGAAGAAGGCCTTTCTAGAAATATAAAGCCCATATCAGGCATAGAAGGTATATCAGGTACTAAAGAAGATCGCTTATTCTATGCAGCGCAAAGTATAGCTAGCCAGTCAATATGTACAGCTATGCTTTTAAATGAGGATACTGCCAGAGGTTTTCAGGGCATGGAGAAGGAGTTATCGGATAATGATATATTTATTAGGGCACAAAAACCTGAAGACAAAATGATAGACCATAAAGATATGGTATCTTTTAAGATTGTGCTTTTACATACCTTGGGAATATTCCATAGATATGGGTCTGATAGCAGGTATATACTAACTGAGATAATTAAGATCTTAGATCCTTTATCAGTATTTACAGAGTCTGTAGAAAGGTTAAGAGAGATACACGACGAAGTATTACGTGCCGCATAAGATATTACCGGGTACTTTGCCAGGGAAGCAAATGGGCAGGTAGTGGTTGCCTGCCCACCCGGTAATTTTTTCTTTTCAAAATCCATCTACCGCAGTATAATATACCCTAACCATGAAGAATAGCATTGATAAGCTATTGAATTCTGTGTCAAAAAGACGGCTTCTTGAGATTGCAAGAAGTACTATAGAGGCCTATGTAAAAGAGCAGAAAGAGTCGGATTTTAAAGAGGATGATGAGGCCCTAAAAAAAGAGATGGGTGCGTTTGTTACTCTTCACAAACATGGGCAGCTTCGTGGTTGCATAGGAAATATGGTTGGCAAAGGCCCACTATACCTTACTATACGCGATATGGCCATAGCAGCTGCAACCCAGGATCCGAGATTTCCCGCAGTAACTGAAGATGAATTGAAAGATATAGAGATAGAGATATCCGTACTTTCCCCGCTTAAAAGGATAGAAGGCCCCGATGATATAGTTATAGGAAAACATGGCGTAATAGTCCAAAAAGGTTTTAAAAGCGGGGTATACCTACCGCAGGTTGCTACAGAGACAGGTTGGAGTAAGAATGAGTTTATGGACTCTCTATGTGCGCATAAAGCGGGCATACCTGCTAACAGCTGGAAGCAATCTGACTGCGATATACATATCTTTACAACAGAGGTCTTTGGCGAGAAAGAGTAGTAAAGCTTAATATTCTCAAACAAATACCTTATCCTTTTGACAAATCCCCACTTACATAGTAATATAATCTTAAGAATATATATTAGTCTAAAATTATCTAGTAAAAGAATACGGTACCAGCTAATAGCATGAGAAGATTTTTTATTGATAAAAATAGTATAAGGCAAAAGTCCGTTGTTATAAAAGGTAAAGAGGCTCATCACATAAAGGATGTAATAAGGCTTAAAAAGGGTGAAAGATTCCTAGGCCTTGACGATACGGGTAATAAATATATCTTGCGTATAAAAGGAATAACAGATAGTGTGACAGCAGAGATAGAGAAAGTATCTTCCAGAAAGATAGAGATGCCTAAATTGTTACTTGCCTGCGCCCTACCTAAAAAGAGCAAGATAGATTACATAATAGAGAAAGCTACAGAGCTAGGGGTCTCTGAAGTTGTGCCAATGGTCACAGAGCGAACGATTGTAAAAATAGATAAAAAGAACAAAAACAGTAAGCAGAAAAGGTGGGAAAGGATAGCGCTTGAAGCCTCCAAGCAATGCGGCAGGGAGACTCTACCCAAGGTATATGAAGTTATGAATTTTAAAGATGCTATTAAGCTAGCATCAGATTTAGAATATAATACTAGGATATTACCCTGCCTTTCTGAGGGCACAAAAGAGTTAAAGGAGGTAATCACAAATAAAACAGAGAAGATAGCGGTATTTATAGGCCCTGAAGGAGATTTTACAGACAAAGAAATAGAATATGCTGAATCTAAAGGCCTTGATACTGTATCATTGGGCCCCCTGGTCTTAAGAGTTGATACAGCCTGTTTATTTAGCATATCTGCGATACAAACAATATTAAGCATATAGGAGGGGAGATATGGAATGGATTTTTATAGTCTGCATTGCGGTAGTTCTATGGATGATCGAAAAACATTTCAATGAGATCGAACGTGAGATAAAGGCATTAAAGGATAAGGTAGATCATCTGGGTAAGGAGGTCAACGAGGTAATTTATAATAGCAAGATAAATCATAGTTCACTTTAAGTATATTGGCAAATCCTCAAATGAAGAAGTCAGTTCTCCTATCAATTCTAATAGCTTTATCTATAATTGCTGGGTATAAAGCTTTCAAAGCAACCAACCCGGATACAGGTATAAGCACCTTTTTCAATAAGGCCATATCTCAGTTTAAGAGAACCCCTAAAGTAGATACCCGAGATACGCCGAGAGAAAGAGTAGCGCTATATTTTAAAGATGGCAGTACTATTGAGGGTGAACTTATAGAAGAGAAGATTGATAACTATATTGTAAACTGGAGGGGAACTGAATTCATTGTATATAAGAATCAGATAGAGTCCCTAAAGCGCGGCAAAGAGATACTAGAGGATAAGGCTATCCTTTCTGATGAGGAGATAATAGGGTATTGGCCTTATAAGAACAATATTGTAATAAGATTGACTAACAGGCAGGTTCTTGATGCTAAAATTAGTAAGGTTGAGGATGAGAAAGTTACGTTGCTGTATGCCTTAGATAAAGGTGGCTATATAGAGCAGGAGATTGAACGCAACAGAATAGAGTATCTTATCTTTAAACCCCTGGAGAATGAAGAGAGTAGAAAGATAGAAGCCAACCTTAAAGAGTTTTTTCCTGATATGAAATTCTATAAAGAGGGTGGTTTTACAATTGTAACCGATTCATACGATACCTGGGTAAATAAGTATAAGAACACATTACGGGAGACTTATACAAGCATATACCTTAAGTTTTTTGACCTTTTCAAAGGTAGAAGCCCTAAAGTCGATAACTTTGTGGTAATATTTGATGACTACAATGACTTTTTTGAATATGCGATAGCAGACGGTGTACCTGGATGGGCTGTTGCAGGTTACTTTAGCCCTACGCAGGAAGTTCTCTATCTTTTTAATGTTTTGGGGGAGAAGTTCTCTGAGATACTTTTTGAGGGGCTAGTTGGTGAAAGTGGCAGAAGAATAGATGATATAGTGGAAAAAGTGGAAGAAAATATTGATAAAAGATACCATATATTTTTTGAAGGCCAGGTAAAAACCCTTAAAGATAAGTTTTGGGAGGCATACAGTTATTATAAAGGCATGTACAGAGAGTCTACGATGGAGACCCTAAGGCATGAATTCGCACATGAGGTATTCCATAACTGGGGATTGCAAGGCATTGAACTATCAAAGTTTGAGAGGAATGAAGACGCCCTTATCAAGAAGAAGAAGGAATTTCTTGAGGCCAAAGATTACAAGAAAAAGGCAAGGCTGATACGTGCCCTGATCGCCTTAAAAGAGGGCCCGCTTGATATGCGTGCTGCAAATTCATGGCTTGCAGAAGGTGTTGCAACATACTGCGAGACAAGCACAATAGGCGTAGAGAATGATAGGTGGCTCTATATCTATCAGGAGATGGCAAGAAAAGGGCCCATATATCCTTTAGAGTCCCTAACATACTATAAGATAGGGAGCTTCCCTGGTGTTGCATCTTCAGCCATGCTTCAGATGTATGCACAGAGCTGGGCCTTTGTTGATTTTTTAATGGCAGAATATCCTAAAGAGTTTATGGAGTACCAGAGGCGGATGGCAGAGGAGACGGCAAAGGAAAATCAGGATATAGAATGGTTATCAGAGGCGATTGGCAAAGATATAAAAACCATAGAGAAAGAGCTTGTAGAATATATGAGCAGATATGAAGAGGTCGACGATCCCTACATAAGGCACTTTGATAAGCTACTGAGTATTATGAGAAATTAAGCAAAATATCTAAGAACTATAAGAGAAAGTGAGGTTTAATATGAAGGCCAAAAAACCTAAAATGTCAGTCTTTAAGATCAAGAATAGAAAAGGCTATGCAGCTTTATCTTCTGGCCATTTAACCGAGGGTAAGACCCCTCAACAGGCTAGTGATCGTATGGAGAAAGCCCTTAAACGCAAAAAGAGAAAAGCATAATTAGATATTTTAGTATTGCGCCTGTAGCTCAGTCGGATAGAGCACCAGTTTCCGGAACTGGGT
>JABMRG010000073.1 GCA_013202935.1 Candidatus Omnitrophota bacterium | reverse complement strand
GTATGGAGAAGAGGGGTATGAAGAAGAGGAGCGGGAAAGAGTGGAAGAAATAGAGCGACAGATAGAAGAAGAGATGCAGGAATAACAAAAAACCATGAAAGGAAGGTAAAAAAAATGAAAAGAAACGCATTGATAGGGCTTATAGTAGCTGCGATGCTTATCGCCCCTGCAATAAGCGTGTGTTCAGCTGAGACTAGCTCAAGCTATGTGCCACCATATTTTACTGTTAAGGATGTGGATGGCCAGTATGATTTCTTTCTATATCTCAATACAGGTCCGGATGGCCAAGGTAAGGGAAAGTGGATATATGGAAAGATGCGATGCTATGGCTACTTTAATAGAGGCTGGTTCCGTGTGGTAATAAACGATTGTTCTGATGCCGATACTGTTGATCCAAATGACATCGGAAAGTCAGCTAGAGGCACCTATACGATAAATGCAAATGGTTTAGTAGAGTTTAATGGTGTAAGGGGTGATGGTGAGCAGATACATGTTGTAGGTAGAATGAACCTAGGAAAAGACACAATAACGGGCCATTGGGAGTCAAGTGGTGATGTAGGGATCTATCATTTAGTCAAGAGACTCGGATAGTATACAGTATGTTTAATTTTACAAAAAGGCCGGGTATTTTAAAATGCCTGGCCTTCTTGTTTTCTGTTGCATTTTTTACAGTATCATATTATATTACTAATGGAGCTTAGTTAATATTATGAAAAAGAATGTTGCGATATTATTAATTGGTATATATATTTGTACTTGCACTCCCTGTTATGCCTCTTTTAATGATGATTTAAATACAAGCAGTGATAAGCCCAAGCTTACAAAAGAGCCAAGAGAGACAAGGCAAACAGAAGATTTAAAGATCAAAGAACCAAGAGAGCATCCGGAAGTCGAGAAGCAGGAGAGAGTTGAGCCTGAAGTAAAGAAATGGTGGCAGTGGGAACGCAAGAAAGAAGAGAAAGATAAA
This sequence comes from Candidatus Omnitrophota bacterium, assembly GCA_013202935.1. Taxonomy (GTDB): domain Bacteria; phylum Omnitrophota; class Gorgyraeia; order JABMRG01; family JABMRG01; genus JABMRG01. Next base: position 2,321 of record JABMRG010000073.1, on the reverse strand, counting down.
GATCGGCAAAAGCAATGATTAGGTAAGTCCATTCTAAATGAGATCAAATCCTTTTAAAAGAACAATCTTAATAACTTTCACACTTATTATTGTACTTGTCATAACCTATTATGGTTACAATAGTTACAAGCAGGGGGTTGAATGGGCCAGGCTAAAGGAGGCTGTTTATCAGGAGACAGAAAAATTTGGCCTAACACCGTATATAGTTATCAAGGATTTAAAAAGAGGCTGGCATATAGATATAAATGAGGATATCAAGGTTCCGTCAGCGAGTATTGTCAAGGTGCCTATTATGGCATGCTGCTTTTATGCTGCTTCGAAGGGCAGGATCAGCCTGGATGATCAGCTTAGCCTCAGTTCAAAGGATAAGGTAGGTGGTTCTGGAATCTTAAAGAATAAGCGTTCAGGGACTAAAATCCCTGTGAGTGAGCTTATAGAGCTTATGATTGCACGTAGTGATAATACAGCTGCAAATATGCTTATTAATCTATTAGGTTTTGATTATCTGAACGAACAGTTTAAAAGAATAGGCCTAAAAGATACTAACTTATCACGACTTATGATGGATATGGGAAGCAGAGACAATGGTATCGAAAACTATACATCTGCAAAGGATATGGCCCTTGTTTTTGAGAAGATATATAAGAGAAGGCTATTCAGCAAGGGTATTTCATTGAAATGCCTTGAGATGCTGAAGAAAGTAAAATCAAAGGATAGGATACCCGCCAAACTTCCTAAAAAGACTACAATAGCCCACAAGACAGGATTAGAAAAAAGTGTATGTCATGATGTGGGTATAGTATTTACGGAAAATGGGGATTTTCTCATCTGCGCACTAACCAGCCACAAGAACAGAAACTCATGGCCCTCCAAGTTGTTTATATCTAAAGTCGCCCGCCTTACCTACGAACACTTTCAGGAGTAACTTATCAGCAAGGGGACATAATAAGTCTGGGGACACTTTACAATTTAAGCCTGGGGACACTTCACATTCTAACACTGGGGACAGTTTACCTTTGCACAATACATAGTACAGTAAGTAAACTGTCCCCTTGCTGAAGTGAAGTGTCCCCATGCTTATAGTAAACTGTCCCCAGTGTTTTTATAAGTAGGGTGTCCCCAGTGTTTTTAGCTTGCATTTTGACCTGTAATCTTGTAAAATATAGCTCCTTTCAAAGATGAAAGAACCATATAACCTTATAATATTTTTCAAAAAGGAGGAAGCATGAAAAAGCTGGCCATTATTCTTATAGTAATTATAGTTTTAGTATTAGTATTATCTGTAGGCAAAAACATGATAGTTAAAGCGGGTATCGAAAAGGGCGTTAAACTAGTTACCGGACTCCAGTTGCGTATGGGTGGTCTTAATATTGGCATTATCAAGACCTTGGTTGGGATAAACAATCTAAAGTTATATAACCCTAAGGGTTACCAGGATAAGGTAATGCTCAATATGCCTGAAGTTTATGTCGATTATGATCTCCCTGCTGTTTTTCAAGGCACAGTCCACTTGAATGAGATGAGAATAAACCTAAAGGAGTTTATGGTTGTTAAGAATGAAAAAGGTGAGCTTAATCTTGATTCATTAAAGGTAGTGCAGGCTCAGAAAGAGGGAAAGGCTCCTGAGGAGAAAGAGAAAGCAAAGGCGCCTGATATAAAGATAGACAGCCTCAACCTGAAGATAGGAAAGGTAATATATAAGGACTATTCAAGGGGTGGCACCCCTTCTGTAAGGGAATTCAATGTAAACCTTGATGAGAAGTATGAGAATATCACAAACCCATATGCGCTTGTGAGCCTTATCGTTGTAAAGGCGCTTATGAATACCACAATAGCCAGTCTTACCAATTTTGACCTCGGTGGGTTAAAAGGTACTGTATCTGATACTCTTGGGGCAGCAGGAAAGATTGCAACTGAGACCGTGACAAAAGTCACAGATACAGTAGGAGAGACCACAGAGGCCCTCTCAAAGACAGCAGGGGATCTGAAGGATAAGTTCAAACTACCCTTTGGCAACTAATAATGGAAGCACTTAATAGCATTGGTGTACTTTTAGGAAGTTCCTGGGCATCAGGTGTTAATCTATACCTGACCATAGCCGGCCTGGGTATTATGAATAGGATGGGCATAATAGAGTTGCCCGGAAACATGGATGGCGTTTCCAATCTCTTTGTTATTGCAATAGCTGTTCTGCTTTTTCTAATTGAATTTGTTGCTGATAAGATCCCGGCCGTTGATTCTGCGTGGGATGCCATACACACCTTTATAAGGCCTATAGGCTCTGCGACATTAGGATATATGGCAATGGCAGATATGGGGCC
>JABMRG010000072.1 GCA_013202935.1 Candidatus Omnitrophota bacterium | reverse complement strand
TTCTTAAAAGGTGTGATTATCGCGACCATAGAACCTTTAAACATTTTGGTTACCCCACTTTCCTTTAAATACTTCTTTTGCTTCTCCTTCAAGAAAGACATCTGTAACTTTATTATCCTTTAGTTTAAAATATATATTTAACTTTCCGCCTTTTGTATTCACCCTTACTGGCGAGTTATAGCCTTTTATCATACCTGATATTATAGCTGAGGCAGCAGAGCCTGTACCGCATGCTAGGGTCTCCTCTTCAACGCCTCTTTCATATGTCCTCACTAGAATGGCGTTCTTGCCCTCTGCTTGTACTATATTTACATTCGTGCCTTGCGGGGCAAACTTCTTGTGAAATCTGATAGCCCTGCCAAGATTAAAAAGATCTACTTTTTCAATATTATTAACAAAATATACAACATGGGGAACACCTGTGTTTATATAATGAAGCCTGCGGTTTTTCCCATCTACCTTAAGATTAATATTCAAGCATAAATCCTCTGGTCCTGTCATGTTTATCTTCACCATACTCTTTGTGACCGAAGCTTTCAAGATACCTGCTTTTGTCTCTATGCGCATCTTTGAACCTACTATTCTATTTAGCCTTGCATACAAAGCTATGCAGCGTGAACCATTACCGCACATATCCGGTTCAGAACCATCAGGGTTGAATATCCGCATTTTAAAGTCTGCTCGCTTAGACTTCTCCAGGATAAGAAGCCCGTCTGAGCCTATGGACAACTTTCTGTCACAAAATTGGCGAGCAAGTTTAGGCCTTGGTACTTTAATCTGGGACCTGCGGTCGTCAACTACAACAAAGTCATTGCCTGTTGCAACCATTTTGGTAAATTGTATCTTTTTCATCTATCTCAACACCTTTGGTATCTTCTCTCCTCTGATCAGGTCCTCGTAGCTTTCTCTATTGCGTGTAATATAATAGCTGCCATTTATAACCATAACTTCAGCAACGCGTGGGCGTGCGTTGTAATTGCTCGACATAGAAAACCCATATGCTCCTGCACCCATTGCTGCAAGGTAATCACCTTCATCAGACTGTGATAGTATTCTCTCCTTAGCCAGAAAATCACCGCTTTCACAGATCGGGCCTACCACATCAAATTTTCTACGAGTAGCGCGGCTACGCCTAATAGGTAGTATATCATGGTATGCACTGTAGAGGCTTGGCCTCATAAGATCATTCATGCCAGCATCAACAATCATAAAGTTCTTGCTGGGAGACCTCTTAACATAAAGAACTCTTGTAACTAGTATGCCGCTGTTTCCGGATATAAACCTTCCCGGTTCAAGTATAAGTTTTACATCCAGTTTCTTAAGTAACGGCACAACCGCCTTAGCAAACTCCTTAGCTGTCTGTGGCCTCTCCTTGTGATAGATAATCCCTAAGCCACCACCTATATTAAGATAGTCTATCTTTACGCCTTGAGCACGCAGTGCTCTTATTAAGACAGAGGCCTTCTTAAGAGCCTTTATGAAAGGCTCTCTCTGGGTTATCTGCGAACCTATATGTATATGTATACCTACTATATCAAGATGGGAAAACTTCTCCCTCTGCCTGAATATAGAAGCTGCAGTATTTTCATCTATACCAAACTTATTCTCCTTTGTGCCGGTTGTTATATACTTGTGAGTGTCTGCTCTTACGCCAGGGTTTACCCTTATAGCGACCTTTGCTCTTTTTTTAAGGCGCGCGCAGAGTTTCTCAATCATAATAAGCTCTGGCACAGACTCTACATTAAAAAAGAGTATACCTGCTCTTAGCGCCTTATCTATCTCTAATGCGGTCTTTCCAACACTCGCATATACTATTTTTCTAGGATCTGCCTTTATCTTTTGTGCTTTAAAAAGCTCACCGCCTGAGACTATATCAAGCCCTGCACCCTGCTTGACAAGAGCCCTGCATACAGAAAGATTGGAATTGGACTTCATTGAAAAGCATATAATGGGCTTTAGCCCCTTAAAGGCATCTCTTATCTTTCTATAATGGTCGATCAGTGTCTTATAGCTGTATAGGTAGAATGGCGTGCCTACCTCTTCTGCTATCGTCTCTATATCTACTGATTCACAGTATAGCCTGTTATTTCGATATTTAAAATGATGCATTGTTTATCCTTTTAATTTTTTGAGCCACTTGTCTATCTGCTGCCTTACAAGAAGCGGATTAGTGCTTCCTATTGACCTCTTTGACATAACAGATCTTTTAGCATCGAATACCTTGTATATATCCTCTCCAAACTCCTTGGCAAATTTCTTTAGTTCAGCTATCGGAAGATTTGAAATCTTTAAATTCTTATCAATAGCATAAGCTACTATCTTGCCGGTTACTTTATGTGCCTCTGTAAATGGCATTTTTTTATTTACAAGGTAATCTGCTATATCAAGTGCAAATATAGACTGATCCTGCTCTAAATTTCTTACAATACTTTCCCTCTTTATTTTTAGCGTCTTAACCAAACCTGTTAAAATTGTAAGGGCATCTTCAGAAAGTTTAATCGAACTAAACAATGGTTCTTTATCAAGCTGCATATCCCTGTTATAGGCTAGGGGTAAGCCTTTCATCATGACTAAGCAAGAGTTAAGGTTTGCATAGGCCTTTGAGCTCGCCCCTCTTATGAGCTCTAGCGCATCTGGGTTTTTCTTCTGCGGCATTATGCTTGAGCCTGTGCAATATGCTTCGCTTATATCTATAAAGTCAAATTCAGATGTCGCAAAGAGTATCATATCCTCGCAGAACCTTGAGATATGCATAAACATAATAGATGTAGCAGATAAGGCCTCTATTACAAAATCCCTGTCACTTACAGCATCTATACTGTTTTCGCTTAAGGTTGAAAATCCTAAAAGCTTAGCAACATACTTTCTGTCTATTGTGAATGATGTTCCTGCCAACGCACATGAACCAAGTGGCATCTCATCAGACCTTTCTCTTGCCCCTGATAACCTTTCTGCATCTCTTTCAAGCATACTTACATAAGCCAAGATCTGATGTGATAATAATATAGGCACAGCATGCTGTGTATGTGTAAGGCCTGGTATAACAACATCCATATTCGATTTAGCAAGATTAACCAATGCAAGTTGTAATTTCTTGACCTGGCTGATTACCAGAGATAGCTTATCCTTACAGTACATCCTAAGGTCAAGAACTACCTGATCGTTTCTGGATCTTGCTGTATGTAAATAGTCTGCTGTCTTATCCAGTTTTTTCTTGATTGCTAAATATATGGCAGTATGTATATCCTCTGCCTTAGGGTCTATCTTAAAAGTATTGTTCTGGATGCTCTTTAGAATCTGGGAGAGTACCTTTAAAAGAGACTGCGCCTGTTTCTTCGGTATGATCTTAGCCTTATCAAGCATCTTAACATGGGCAATACTTCCCTCTATATCATACTCTGCCAATTCTTTATCGTAGTCGATAGAGCTCTGAAACTGCCAAAAGACAGGATCCTGCTCACTCTTAAACCTTCCACCCCATAGCTTTTTTGTCATGACTGTCTCCTGTATGGTAGGCCCCAGATCTTTATAAAGCCCTCTGCGGCCTTATGGTCAAATGTATCCTTTTCTGAATAGGTTGCCAGTTCTTCTTTGTAAAGAGAGTTCTTAGATTTTCTGCCTACAACTGTACAGCTGCCCTTATAAAGCTTTAGCCTAATTTGCCCTGTAACTCTCTTTTGCGTATCATCTATAAACTTATCAAGCGACTTCTTAAGCGGGCTATACCAGAGGCCATAGTATATAAGCTCTGAGTATTTCTGCGCTATGAGCTCTTTAAAGTGGGACAGCTCCCTGTCCAAGACTAATGCCTCAAGTTCCTTATGCGCGGTATGAAGCATATATGCGGCAGGCGCCTCATATATCTCTCTTGACTTAATACCCACAAGCCTATTTTCAATCATATCACTTCTTCCTATACCATAGTCAGCACCTATTTTACTCAGCTTCGATATAAGATCTACTGGTTTATATTTCCTGCCATTTATTGTTTTGGGAATACCCTTTTCAAAACCGATTGTAAGATATAGCGGTTTAGCAGGCGTATTCTTGGGATCCTTGGTAATCTGATAAGCATCTTTAGGCGGCTCTTTGGAAGGATTTTCCAAGACACCACACTCTATACTTACTCCCCATAGGTTCTCATCTAAGCTATAGGGGCTCTTTTTTGTCGCCTCAACAGGTATATTATGTTTCTTGGCATACGCAAGCTCCTGATTTCTTGATTTAAACTCCCATTCTCTTAAAGGAGCAATAACAGAAAGGCCTGATGCTAATGCCTCTAATGATACCTCTATCCTTACCTGGTCATTACCTTTGCCTGTGCAGCCATGGGAAACATATCTTGCCCCTTCTTTCTTTGCTACATCTGCCAATGCCTTTGCTATCAGCGGCCTTGAAAGGGCTGTTGCAAGAAAATACTTATCCTCATATACAGCATCTGCCTTAAGCGCAGGAAGTATAAACTCTTTTGCAAACTCATCTTTTGCATCTACAACATATATCTTAGACGCACCTATCTTTTTCGCCTTGCTCTTGGCTTTCTCAAAATCGCCCTTTTGCCCAACATCTACAAGGCAGGCTATGACATCAAAACCCTTATCCCTAAGCCACTTTATAGCAACGGAGGTATCCAACCCGCCTGAATATGCAAGTACTATCTTTTTGCTCATATTATACTCCCTTATCTAACAACTTTAATAATATCGCCTTCTGAATATGCAGCCTATTTTCTGCCTGATCAAACACTATTGAGTTAGGGCCGTCTATAACCTCACCTGTGATCTCTTCCCCTCTATGCGCAGGAAGGCAATGCATAACTATGCAATCCTTCTTTGCCTTGCTGAGAAGTTCTGAATTGATCTGAAAATCCTTAAACGCCTTAAGCCTCTTTTTTCTTTCTGCTTCCTGGCCCATAGATACCCAGACATCTGTATAGATGACATCTGCATCTTCAACCGCCCGATGCTTATCTTTCACAATATCTATATTAGCACCTGTTTTTTCTGCTATCGTTTTTGATTCTTCGAGTATACTAGTATCTGGTTCATATCCTCTAGGTGTCGCTAAAGAAATATTAAGGCCCATCTTAGCTCCACAATAAAGTAGTGAATGAACCACATTATTACCATCACCTATAAACGCCAACTTTACGCCTTCCAACTTATCAGACTTCTCTTTTATGGTAAATATATCAGCTAATGCCTGGCATGGATGTAGAAGGTCGCTCAAACCGTTTATCACAGGAATAGTAGCATTCTCTGCCAGCTCTACTATATCCTGATGCGAAAACGTCCTTGCAACTATAACATCAAGGTATCTGGAAAGAGTAAGCGCTATATCCTTTGTAGTTTCTCTTACACCAAGTTTTATATCATCAGGGCCTAAATATACAGTATAGCCGCCAAACTGATGCATGCCCACCTCGAAAGAGACCCTTGTCCTGTTAGATGGTTTCTGGAATATAAGGCCTAAGGACCTGCCTTTTAGCTTCTCATAATAAGCAGATGGCTCTTGTTTAAGCTCCTTAGCAAGCTCAAAAAGCTCCCCTATCTCATTCTTGCTTAAATCCTTTATTGATATAAGATCTTTTTTCATAGGTTTTGCATAGCCTCACTTAATATCTTTATAGCCCTGTTAACTTCACCCTTCTTGGCCACCAAAGGTGGCATCATCCTTAAGACATTACCGTGTGTACAGTTTATAAGAAGGCCTTTTTCAAAACATGCCTTTACTACATCGTTACCCTCTACATAAAGCTCAATACCTATCATAAGGCCTTTCTGCCTTATCTCCTTTATTATTTTAGGAAATCTTCTCTTTAGCTTCTTAAGGTGTTTTCCTATATACTCACCCACTCTCTCTGTATTATCGAGCAGTTTATCTTTTTCAATAGCATCCAGCACAGCATTGGCCGCGGCACATACTATAGGACTACCCCCAAAGGTAGATGCATGCATGCCGGGCTTCAACACATCTGCAAACTTATCGCTTACAACCATAGCACCTATAGGGAATCCTCCGCCTAATGACTTGGCAAGTGTCATCACATCAGGTAAGATTCCATAATGTTCATAGCAGAAGAGCTTGCCTGTTCTTCCAATGCCGCTTTGAACCTCATCAAATATTAAGATAATATCTTTTATATTGCATATTGTTCTTACTTCTCTTATATAATCCTCATCTGCAATATTTATACCGCCTTCACCCTGAATAGGTTCCAAAATTACAGCAGCGGTCTTATCATCAATCGCTGACTTTAGCGACCCTATATCATTAAATGTAACATGGGGAAACCCTTCTGGCAAAGGCGCAAAGCCTTCCTTGACCTTATCCTGGCCTGTTGCTGTTAAGGTGGCAAGTGTCCTCCCGTGAAAGGAGTCATACATTGAGATTACCTTATATCTTCCTTCTTTCTGGCCATATGCCCTTGCTAATTTTATCGCGCCCTCATTAGCTTCAGCTCCTGAATTTGAGAAAAATACCTTACCGCCAAATGAGTCTCTTGAGAGCCTCTCAGCAAGAATAACCTGTTGTTCGCTATAATAGTTATTTGATACATGTATTATATTCTTTAGCTGCCTTTTAACAGCCTTGACAACTCTTTTATGGCAATGGCCCATGCCGCTTACAGCCCAACCAGGAAAAAAATCTAGATATCTTTGCCCCTCAATATCCCATATATACGCGCCTTTACCTCTTTCAAAGACAACGGGTGTCCTTGTATAGGTATTTAGCACATATTTATTACATAAGTTAATGATCTCCTGCGAATTACTCATCTGACAATCTCCGTTCCGATTCCTTCATCAGTAAAAACCTCAATTAAAAGTGAATGAGGTATCCTTCCGCTTATTATATGGACCTTTTTTACTCCTTTATCCAAAGCTGATATACCAGCTTCCACCTTTGGTATCATACCGCTTTCAATAATACCTTCTCCTATAAGGCTCTTGGCTTCTTCTTCCTTTAAGCTTGAGAGTAAGCTATCTTCATTATTTTTATCTTTCATAACACCTTTTACATTAGTAAGCATTATGAACTTCTCTGCCTCTAAACTTTGAGCTATCTCTGCTGCAGCCACATCGGCGTTGATATTATAAAGCCTCTTATCATTGCCTACGCCTACAGGTGATACAACCGGTATAGCGTTAGCCTGTATTGCCTTATCTATATGCGCCGTATCAACAGATAAGACATCGCCTAAAAAGTCTCCTTCTGGTACGTTCGGCTTTAACTTTGCCTTTATAGTAAGCTTTTCCCTGCTCACAATAGACTCGCAAGAAACAGCTTTAGCCTGTATCCTTTGAATGAGCCCTCTATTTACCTGGCTTAAGGCCTCATCAACAATATTTGCGGTCTCCTCATCTGTGATCCTCAATCCATTAACAAACTCGGGCTCTTTCCCCTTCTCTTTCATAAGCCTTGTAATAGCAGAACCACCTCCATGGACAAGGACAACCTTTATACCATTATGATGAAAACATATAATATCATCAAGAATAGAATCAGAGATATGCTCATCATCCAGCATGCTTCCACCATACTTTATAACAAAGAGCTTATCTTTAAACTTTTCTATATACTTTGACGCGCCCTTAAGTATCTCTTCTCTCATTTTAATTAACAGTAAGCGGCATTTATCTTTACATACTCAGGAGTGAGGTCTGAGGTATAGACTTTAGCCTGAGCTTTACCTGAATTCAGGTCAACGACTACCTTGATATCTTTTCCTTTAAATATACTGCTTGGTAACTTATCAGAACAAGCTACGCCTTTTTTAACAGCTTTCTTGCCATTAAGATATATATCTACTTCTTCCGGAACTACAGAGACCGAAGCAGCACCACAACCAGCAGCAACCCTTCCAAAATTTGGGTCATTGCCATAGCACATTGCCTTAAAAAGATTGGAGTTGGCAATAGCTAATGCTACTTGTTTTGCGTCAGCCTTGGTTTTGGCCTGTTTTACTTCTATTTCGATAAATTTTGTAGCACCTTCTCCATCTCTTACTATCATCTTAGAAAGCTCAAGGCATAAAGCCTTAAGAGCTGAAACAAATCTCTTATATGAAGAAGGGCTCGATATCTTTACACCTGATAAACCATTTGCCATAACCAGAACAGTATCATTGGTACTCATATCACCATCGACTGTTATATTATTAAATGAATCTTCAACAGCATCTTTAAGAGCTTTCTGAAGAAGAGGTTTGTTTATCTTTGCATCGGTTGTAATTAGAGAAATCATTGTTGCCATATTCGGCTGTATCATGCCTGCGCCCTTTGCAATCCCTGCTACTCTTACCAGGCTTTTGCCAACCTTAAAACTATAAGCAATCTCCTTTGAAAAAGTATCGGTTGTCATAATACCCTTAGCTGCCTTATGAGAATTCACCTTATGCATACTGGCTGCCAAAGAAGGAAGTGCCCTTTTTATCCTAGCTGCAGGTAACCTCTTTCCTATTATCCCTGTTGAGCATATTAGTATCTGGTTTGGTTTGCATCCTATCAAAGAACTAAGGCTTGATATTATTGCCTTAGCATCAACAATGCCTTTTTTTCCTGTAAGGCAATTTGCATTACCTGAATTTATAATAATAGCCCTGTGCGCTTTTGTATCCAGCTGCTCTTTAGTAACTACAACTGGTGCTGCCTTAAAAGCGTTTGTTGTAAATACCCCTGCGCAAACAGCTTCCTTCTCAGACATAATCAAGGCAAGGTCCAGGTTCTTCTTCTTTATGCCTGAATTAACAGCTGACTGTAAAAAGCCGTTAGGGGCCGTTATACCACCTTTAATCTTCTTCATCAGACCAATCCTGTTGTCTCCTTAAGGCCATAAACAATATTCATATTCTGCACAGCCTGTCCGCTTGCGCCCTTCTGCAGATTATCGATAGCGCTTACTATGATAGCGTGCCTCTTATCTGGAGAGAGTGCTATTCCTATAGCGCAGTAGTTTGAATTTACAACATCCTGCACCTGAGGAAGGCTACCATCATCATAAACTTTTACAAATGCGCTCTGTTTATAAAAAGACTTATATAGCCTTATCAGTTTTGGCACATCAGTACCCTTCTTTAAACCAACATAAGCGGTAGTCAGAATCCCCCTCTTTAATGGCACAAGGTGTGGTGTAAATAATAGATTTACACTCTTTTTTGCAATACCATTCAGCTCCTGCTCAATCTCAGGTATATGCTGATGAACACCTACCTTATATGCCTTCATATTCTCTGCTACTTCGCCAAAATGCAGGTATAAGGCTGCTCTCCTACCTGCGCCTGTAACACCGCTTTTTGCGTCTATTATTATCTTATCCTTACCTACAAGATTCTTTGCCAGAAGAGGTGCAACAGCCAGAACAGAGCCTGTAGGGTAACAGCCTGGATTAGCAATAAGCCTTGCGCCTTTTATTCTATTCTTGTAAAGTTCAGGCAGTCCATATACACTCTGTTTAAGATAGTTCTTATAAATATGCTTCTGGCCATAATATTTCTCATATATTCTTGCGTCCCTTAATCTAAAATCTGCGCTTAAATCTATGACTACTTTACCCTTATCAAGAAACCTGGGTGCGTACTCCATGGATACATTATGAGGCAATGCAAGGAAGACTACATCTATCTTCTTTTTCAAAACCTGATTTACAACAAGCTCCTCACATACCATATCTAATCTTCCGTAAAGTTCAGGGAAGACCTCTGATATCTTAGCAGGTTTATCCAGCTTTGCTGTCAATGCCTTAATAGCCACCTTAGGATGGTTTAAGAGTATCCTTACAAGCTCGAGTCCCGTATAACCTGTAGCACCGCATATAGCAACATTTATCATATCATTTCTCCTTTAATACTTAATATTAGTATAAAGTTAGAGTATGATTATAAACAAAAAAGCCTACCTTGTCAATTAATAAGTAACCCCGCTCACCATTTTATCCGGATAAGCGGGGTTAACAAAAGATAGGCCTTATATTACTAAAATTTTATCGTTTTGAGAACTGGAATCGCCTCCGGGCACCTTCCTGACCGTACTTTTTACGCTCCTTCATACGGGGATCTCTGGTCAAGAATCCTGGTGTTTTGAGTTTCTTCCTAAGGCTCTCATCCAAAATAAGGATTGCCCGTGCAATTCCATGGCGTAGGGCACCGGCCTGTGCTGAAGTTCCTCCGCCTCTCACTAAAGCAATGACATCATACTTGCCAACGAGGTCACAAACCTCAAAAGGCTGCTGTATAATCATCCTCAAGGTCTCTCTTGGAAAGAAATCTTCTATCGATCTTTTGTTAACAGTAATATTACCGCTTCCAGGTTTCAGGGTAACTCGAGCTGATGCCTCTTTGCGGCGTCCTACTGCTTTATATTGAGCTTCATCTGCCATCTATATTTTCTCCAATTTAGAACTTAAGTTCCTCTGGTTTTTGTGCCCTTTGTGAATGTTCTGCACCAGGATAAACTTTAAGCTTTTTTATCATATCTCTTCCTAATGGTGTACCAGGTATCATTCGCTTTACTGCAAGATGAATAACCTTAGCAGGATCTTGCTTCATCATCTCTTCAAGCGTCTTTACCTTACGCCCACCAGGATAGCCAGAATAGGTATCATACTCTTTCTGCGTGAGCTTGTTTCCTGTAACCTTTATCTTACTGGCATTTATAACAATTACACCATCCCCGCAGTCAACATGCGGCGTATATTCTGGTTTATGTTTACCGCGCAGTATCGTAGCTACACGGACAGCAAGCCTTCCTAATATCTTGCTATCAGCATTAACAAGAAACCAGTTCTTCTTTAATTCACCTTTTTTAGCCATATATGTCTTCATGATAAAATCTCCACAAGAACGCGAATTGTAACATAAATAATACCTGCTGTCAAGACAAAAATCCTGCCTATGCAGCAGACTTAACTCTCCGGTATATAGAATAATCGGGGGCTTTTTTTGGGCTTGCCGGGGGGCGTTGGTTAGTTTTAGGACTCCTGTTTAAGCGCTTCTTCTCCTCTTCAAGCTGCAATCTTGTATCTTCCCTTATAGCCTCAGCAGTTGTCTTTGCTGCATCCTTTACAGAAGCCCTTTGGTCCTCTTTTGCCAATTCATCCAACCTTGATAAAGCAAGGTACGACCTGTAGCCATTTCTTCTTAATAAATCTATTATACTTAAGAGCAAAGCTTCATCAATACTATTATAGCCCAAAGACTTAGCAATATGTATTCGCATAATGTTATCTTCGTTATCATCTTCGACTATGCTTTCTAAGATAGCCTTGGATTGGACCGATGCATTCGATGTATCTATATCTGCCAAGCTGAAGGCTGTACCTCTCCTTATGGCCATATCTAGCTGCTCGTCTCTTAGCAAGTCTATTAAAGTAAAAATCGCTTCTTCTGTTATTATCGGCCTAATTTTTGAGATAGCAACGGCAGCTCTAACTTTAACACGCCAATGAGAATCCTTTAAGGCTTTTTCAAGTTCTGGTAAAACATGTTCAGCTTCAGGGCCTACTTGGGCAAGGAGCCCACACGCATATACACGATCTGCTATTTCATCGCTAACTATAAATGTTAAAGCACGTTCTATTTTTGCCTCTGCAGATAACTTAACTATATGTGTCTCTCCCGCATCAGGGGCTCCTTCTGTTGCCTTGGGCTCCTCTGGCTGGGTAACGAGGCAGCTTGCGGAGGTCAAGGCAATGGTTATTAGTGTTAAAACAGGTTTATTATATTGGCCTG
>JABMRG010000071.1 GCA_013202935.1 Candidatus Omnitrophota bacterium | reverse complement strand
CTTATTGCAGCAAGGAAGATGGTTGATGCAGGGGCAGCTTGCGTTATGCCTTTGGGCGCTCCAATAGGAAGCAACAGGGGGTTTAAGACAGAAGAGATTGTAAGGATTATGGTGAAGGAGCTTGCGGTGCCTGTTATAGTTGATGCTGGTTTAGGCTCCCCGCCTGATGCTACGCAATGCATGGAGATAGGCTGCGGGGCCGTCTTAGTAAATACAGCGATAGCTACTGCAGAAGATCCTGTGAATATGGCAAAGGCCTTTAGCCAGGCAGTTCTTGCCGGAAGATCATCGTTTCTATCAGGTGCAGCACCTAGCATTGAAGAGGCAAGCGCATCATCCCCTCTAACTGGATTCTTAAGGTAAAAAATGTCATTTTACAACACATACTCCAAGTACAGAGACTTTGATCTCAACAATTTCTTCAGTGGTATTACTGATGAGTATCTAAGCAAGGCTATCGGGTCTGATAACTTAAGTATAGAGCAATTCCTTTCGCTTTTATCACCAAAAGCAGAAGAGCTTTTAGAAGAGGCAGCGCAGAGAGCCCACAACTTAACTGTGCAGTATTTCGGAAGGACTATACAGCTCTATACGCCAATATATATATCCAGTTATTGTGAGAATGAGTGTTCTTATTGTGGGTTTAATATGCGGAATAAGATACAAAGAAGAAAGCTTTCTCTTGAGGAAGTAGAAAAAGAGGCTGGGCTTATCGCGTCTACAGGGCTTAAGCATATACTTCTTCTGACAGGTGAGTCAAGAGAGCAGAGCCCCTTATTATATATAAGGGAATGTATTGGTATACTTAAGAGATATTTTAGTTCTATATCTATTGAGATCTATGCGCTTACTGAAGAAGAGTATGGAGAACTGGTAGAAGAGGGAGTTGACGGACTTACTATATACCAGGAAGTATATGATGAAGATATATATGATAAGGTTCATATATCAGGGCCTAAGAAAGATTATTCTTTTAGAATGGATGCTGCAGAGAGGGCTGCTAACAGAAAGATGCGTACAATAAATATAGGCGCGTTACTCGGGCTTGCTCCCTGGAGAAAAGAGGCATTTATGCTCGGCCTCCATGCGAAATACCTGCAGGATAAATTTACAGATGCAGAGATAAGCATCTCTCTTCCACGCATAAGGCCACAAATAGAAAGCTTTGATATTCAATATCCGGTAAGCGACAAGAATATTGTGCAGATGGTAATTGCTATGCGCATATTTCTTCCAAGGCTGGGTATTACATTATCTACACGTGAAAATTCAAACCTTCGTGAGGATATTCTTCCTTTAGGCATTACGAGGATGTCGGCATTCTCAACTACATCAGTAGGCGGGCATACAATAAACGATAAGGAAGAGCCGGGCCAATTCAGCATATCAGATAAGCGCGATACTGCTTCTATAAGAGAGATGCTTCTTTCTAAAGGGTATCAACCTGTATTTAAAGATTGGATGCATGTATGATAACAAGGCCAGAAAGAGATAGAGTGCTAAAGAATGAATACTCATCTGTGCTGGATAAGGTTACCCAGGCTATTAAGAAGTTAAGATTGATAGAGGACGGGGACAGCATCTTAGCTGCTGTCTCAGGAGGAAAAGATAGCCTATCTATGCTCCATTTTCTGGATTATTTGAGGAGTAATGAGATATTTGATTTCAGGCTGATAGCCTGCAATGTAGATTTAGGTTTTACTTGTGCAAACAGAGAGGAGCTTAAGAAGCATTTTGAGGCCTTTGGTATAGAATACTATTTTACAACTAACGATATAATGAAGGGAAAATCCAGAAAAGATATAGGATGTTTCTGGTGCGCGTGGAGCAGAAGAAAAGCACTCTTTAAGGCTGCAAATGAGAAAGAGTGCAATAAGGTATCTTTGGGCCATCATCTCGATGACATTATACATACTACTATGCTCAATATGCTCTTTCATGGAGAGATCTCTACCTCACCACCTAAGTTAGAATTCCTCAAGGCCTCTGTTACATTGATAAGGCCCCTCTGCCATGTGAAAGAGGATGAGACAAAGGGCTTGGCTAAGATGCTAAAACTCCCCGTTCCGCATTGCAACTGCCCCAGAAAACCAGGCTCAAAGAGAGCGCTCATGAAAGAGATATCAGATCCTATCTTTGATCAATTTCCAGAGGCAAGAGATAATTTTCTGAAGGCCCTGACTGATGCAAAGAAAGAGAGCGTTGCAAATGGTTAAGGCTATAAGCCTGTTGTCAGGCGGATTAGACAGCATATTAGCTACAAAGCTTATATTAGATCAGGGTATAGAAGTTGAGGCTGTGAACTTTAAGACGGTCTTTTGTAACTGTACACCTAAGAATGGAAGCTGCATGGTAAGCAAGACCGCAGCTGAGACCTTAGGTATTAAACTAAAAGTATTTGAGGTAAGCAGGGAATATTTTGAAGTGATAAAGAATCCAAAACATGGTTATGGCAAGAATATAAACCCCTGTATCGATTGTCGTATATTTATGTTTAAAAAAGCAAAGGAGTATATGGAGGCCTCCGGCGCATCATTTGTTATTACAGGTGAAGTCCTGGGAGAACGCCCCATGTCCCAACGAAAGAATGCTATAGGCCTTATCGAAAGAGAGAGCGGACTCGAGGGCCTTATAGTAAGGCCGCTTTCAGCAAGGCTCTTTTCACCAAGCATACCTGAAAAAGAAGGTCTTGTTGACAGGGAAAAGTTTCTTTCTATTGAAGGCCGCTGCAGAAAACCACAGATTAATTTAGCAAAAGATCTTTCTATAAATGATTATCCCTGCCCTTCAGGGGGATGCCTCCTGACTTATGAAGGGTTTGCAAATAAGATGAGAGACCTTATAAAATACAAGCCTAACTTTACCATAAATGATGTAGAGCTTTTAAAGACAGCCAGGTATTTTCGTCTCGGGCCTAAGGCTATGCTATTTGTGGGAAGAGATCAGCAGCAGAATATTCATTTAGACGCATTGGCCAAAGAAAATGATATTCGTCTTCAGATAAATAATGCAGCAGGCCCCGTTGGAATAGGAAGAGGGGAGTTTACCAAAGAGTTAATAGATCAGTCAGCTTCTATAGTTGCACGTTACAGCGACCACAATGGCAACAGAGTCAGCATAGGCCACAACAAGCTCCCAGATACTGAAACAAATTTCATAGAAATATACCCTGCAGAAGAGGCCTTTCTTTCACATCTAAGGGTTTAGATAATACAAGATAGGTTTTTGAAGCTTTTTTCTCTTACCCCTTGACATAGGGTGGGGGGGTATGGTATACTTATGCTGGAAGGAGAAACATTCATTATGACAATGGAGCATAAAGAGCAGATAGCATTCCTTAAGAAGATAGAAGGGCAGATACGTGGTGTTCAAAAGATGATTGAGGATAAGCGCTACTGTGTTGATATACTTATACAGCTTCAGTCTATAGCAGGTGCTATATTCAGGGTTGAGGATAAAGTATTCGAGCGCCATCTGCAAGGCTGTGTTACACAGGCATTGAGGGGTAAGTCTGATGCAGACAGACAGAAGAAGGTTGATGAGATATTGGTCCTACTAAAGAAGTTTAGAAAAAGGGGTTAATATAATGAAAAGATATATACCTGTTATTATATTATTGTTAGTAGTGGCAGTAAATGGCTATGCTGAAGATAGTGGTTCTTTGACACTAGACTCATTAATAAAAGAGGCCTTAGATAATAATCCGGGCATACGGGCAGCTTACAATAGGCAGAAAGCAGCGGAGTATAAGATAAGCCAGGCAGCAAGCCTGCCAGACCCTATGGCACGTTACAGCTATTTTGGTGAAAATGTT
>JABMRG010000070.1 GCA_013202935.1 Candidatus Omnitrophota bacterium | reverse complement strand
CTTGGCGAGAGCGAGCAGCAACACGGAGTGAGGAAAACCACGGTGGGGTTTTCCGAACGTTCCTGCGAAATTGTCAGTAAGCCTTACAGCGTATATTTATTTATTTTCCAGTTCGTCGATTCGTTTGCGCAGGGCCTCGATGTTCTGCATAATAGGGTCGAACGTATGGATATGGTCAAGCTGCGTATCTATTCTTCTGCCATCCTGCTTTGTAATTCTGCCTGGCACGCCAACAACTGTTGAATTATGGGGCACATCCTTTATCACAACCGCGTTGGCACCTACGTAGGAGTTATCACCAACAGTGATATTTCCTAAGACCTTGCCACCAGTGCCTATAACCACATTATTACCTATATTGGGATGGCGCTTGCCTCTTTCTTTTCCTGTCCCGCCTAAGGTCACACCCTGAAAGAGAGTCACATTATCACCGATTACAGTAGTCTCACCTATAACAACACCGGTACCATGGTCTATAAAGAAGCTTTTGCCTATTGTCGCACCAGGATGTATCTCAATACTAGTTAGCCAACGAGCAATCTGAGATATGAACCTGGGCAAAAAAGGTATCTTTATCTTCCAGAGAAAATGTGTAATCCTATAGAATATCGTGGCGTGTAAACCTGCATAGGTCAACAAGACCTCAAAATAATTCGTAGCTGCAGGGTCTCTATCAAATGTCGCCTTTATCTCGGAGCGAAAGACCACTGCAACAATAATCCAGAACAGGATTATGGCTGCTAATATAATAAGTAATATGCTCATTTTAATATCTCCTTATGAAAAAGTGTAATGGTCAACATTGTAACCCGTTGCTATATAATGGGTTGTGAGCGAGTGAAACGTTCCCTATTGCTCTAAAAGTACTACGGCGTAAGCGGAAATAGTATCGACTGCAGTATCTTCGGTTGTTTTTGCCTTAATGCCTATTGCCTCAGGTTTTATCTTTAATACCTCTGCTATGTTCGCTTTCATTGCTGGTACATGCTCAGCAAGTTTTGGTTCATCACATACAACAACAGTATCTATATTTACAATTTTGCGATCCTGCTTCATAGATATAATCTCATATGCCTTCTTTAAGAGTTCAATACTCGCCATATCCTTAAATTCTATATCTGTATCAGGAAAATGCGTACCTATATCGGGAAGGCCGCAAGCGCCAAATAGCGCATCACAGATAGCATGCAGAAGAACATCTCCATCTGAATGGCCTAGTGAACCTTTATTGGAAACTATCTTTACACCGCCTAAGAGAAATTTTATTCCCTCAACCAGCCTATGCAAATCATACCCTATCCCTATCCTTGTTCCCATTATTTAACCCTCTTTAGAATTGCTTCTGCGATAAGCAGATCCTCTGGAGTTGTTATCTTTATGTTATTATAGCTTCCCTTTACAATTTTTACTCTTTGGCCCATTTTCTCAACCAATGAAGTATCATCGGTAAAGCCAGCACATGAACCCTTAAATCTCTTATAGGCTTTTACCAATAGCTCTTTCTTAAAGGCCTGGGGTGTCTGCGCTTCCCATAAAAGCCTTCTATCGATAGTCCTTTTTACAAAACTCACCCCTGTCCCTGACTCTTTTATCGTAGGCTTAACAGCTACAGCAGCTAAAGATGCGCCATAGGCCTTTGCGGCTTTCAATGTCTCTTTGATCAATCCTTGCGTAAGAAATGGGCGCGCGCAGTCATGAATAATAACAAATCTCGTATCTGCGCTTACATTATCAAGCCCGTTACGTACTGAAAGAGCGCGAGTCTTTTCGCCCTTTACTATAGCCTTTATCTTTTTTATTCCCTCTCTCTTAACAAGCTTCTTGAGTTTAGGTATATTCTTAGGCCTTGATGCGATAATTACCTCTGATATCAAAGGAGAATCTTCAAGGGATCTTAGGCAATAAAGTATAATCTCTTTTTCGCAGAGTTTTACGAAGGGTTTATCTACCTTTGAGCTCAACCTGCTGCCTGTGCCGGCAGCAGGAATTATCACGGCTGTTTTCATCTTTTAGGCTTAGGCTGGTTGTCATTATCTGTCTTTGCAAATATCATACGTCCGGCAGCTGTCTGAAGGACACTAGTCACTACCACCTTTTTCCTCTGGCCTATTAAGTGCCTTCCGCCTTCTACTACAATCATTGTCCCATCATCAAGATAACCTATGCCCTGGCTGTGCTCTTTACCTTCTTTTATAACCTTGACTTCCAGTTCTTCACCGGGGAGCATAATAGGTTTTAGGGCATTTGTTAGCTCATTGATATTAAGCACAATAACCCCCTGAAGCTCTGCTATTTTGTTGAGATTATAATCATTGGTAAAGATGCGAGCATCAAGTAGCTTACCCAGTTTAACCAGTTTAGTATCTACATCAGACAGCTCTGGAAAGTCCTCCTCATGAATCTTTACATCCATATTTGGACTCTTCTGCATCTTATTCAAGATATCGAGCCCGCGGCGGCCGCGATTCCGCTTAAGAGAGTCTGATGAATCTGCTACCTGCTGCAGTTCTCTTAAGACAAAACGCGGTACTATAAATTTTCCCCCTATAAATTTTGTATCACACAAATCTGCTATTCTTCCATCGATAATCACACTTGTATCAAGGACTGTTATATCATCACGCCTATCCTGTCTAGAAAATTTAACGTAGGGGATGATGAGACTAAACTCATCCTTTCCTCTTATGGCAAGTGTCATACCGAAATAACAGAAGATAAGTGTCAATACTACCCGCATAACCATTGAGACTGTCTCATGCATTTGATCTATCGATGTCAATACAAAGGAGTCTGTTATAAGCTTTGCCATAAGAAGGCCGAATATAAGGCCAAAGACACCGGCAGATAGGCCACTTAATGAGATCTTGCGCATACTAAATTCTGCCAATATTATTATAAGTGCCACTAAAAAACCGATGGCTGCTGTTGCAGGAGGCCAGAAAGGATTGAGTGGCACAAGTATCATACCTACCTGGTATCCAACAAGGGTGCTTAGAAACACAAAAAATACACGGATAAATATTATAGTCATATTTTACTCCTAATTATTGGTTAACGCGTACTGGACGGCTTCTCTTAGGTTATTTACACCTATCAATTCCATATTGGAACTTGGTTTTAGCTCCTTAGCATCAGAGGCAGGAATTATACACTGCTTAAATCCCAAACGTCTTGCCTCGTTTATCCTCGGTTCTATCTGAGATACGCTGCGCACCTCAGATGTAAGCCCGACCTCTCCGATGATCACAAGCCCTTCTTTTACTGGCTTTTCTTTAAAGCTCGATATAATAGCAACAGATACTGCTAAATCTGAAGCGGTCTCATTTACCTTGACACCCCCTGCTATATTCACGAAGAGATCATGATTTGAAAGATTTAAACCCATACTCTTTTCTATCATAGCTATTAAAAGCGCCATCCTATTAAAATCAAAACCCATAGACCGTTGCCTGGGCATTCCGAAATTAGAAGGAGCAGCCAGTGCCTGTACCTCTACAAGAAGCGGGCGCGTACCTTCAATAGTTGCCATTATGACTATGCCTGGTTCGGGCCTGTCTCTATCTGATATAAAAATACCAGATGGATCTTTCACCTCCTTTAATCCATCATGGCTCATCGAAAATATTCCTACCTCATCTACCGGGCCAAATCTGTTCTTTATAGCCCTTAATATACGTAGCTTCGAGCGCCTTTCACCTTCAAAATATATTACTGAATCCACAATATGTTCAAGTATCTTCGGGCCAGCTATAAAACCCTCCTTTGTAATATGGCCTATAATAAAAAGTGATACCCCTATGGATTTTGCAAGAGCGGTTAAGCAACCTGCGGACTCTTTTATCTGTGTAACGGTCCCTGCGGTCTGGGAAAATTCAGGGCTATAGACAATCTGTATAGAATCTATAACAACAAGGTCTGGTTTTAGGCTCTTTATATAATCTATAATACGGTCTATATTCGTCTCATTCACAAGATATAGGTTGTTAGATGAGGTACCTAATCTTTCAGCACGAAGCTTTATCTGGTTTAGAGACTCCTCTCCGCTCACATATAAGACTTTTCGTTCCCTGCTTATTATCTCAGAGGCCTGAAGCATAAGGGTAGATTTTCCTATGCCAGGCTCACCACCTATTAAGACTACAGAACCTTTTACCAGGCCTCCTCCTAAGACCCTGTCCAGCTCTCCTATCTTGGTAGGTGTCCTTAATGGATCTTTTGTCCTTATCTCTGATAGCCTTTGCGGGCTATCTACAGATACCATATCTGATATGATAGACTTCCCTCGCACTGGCTGGTTATTAGAAAAGATTTCTTCAGCCATAGAATTCCATTCTGCACATTCAGGGCATCTGCCAAGCCATTTAGGTGACTGATATCCACAATTTTGGCATGAAAAATAGGTCTTTGTAGCCACTAAAATTTTCCTCTATTTCCACTCTCTACTTTATCTTCTGTCTTTTTTTTAGGGCTCCGGGTCTTATGCAAAAGCTTCCACGGGTTTGCCTTTAAATCTTTTACCATAGCCTCTGCTTCATTATATAGTGTTTCGTCATATATAAGCTTGCCTACTGTGCCTCTGCCGCTCTTTACCTGTTCTAATATCGCGTCCATAGATTCTATAACCTTCTCAAGCTTAACCGCTATCTCATACCCTTTCTTAGTCATCTGCTCAACTGATACAGAATCATATCCTACGGTAACCTCGTCGTTCTTCAACAATGGCGAACTTGGTGTACCGGGTATTATCTCAACATACTTCTCTCCTATAAGGCCCAGGGTATTTATAAGTATCTTTGCATCCCTTTCAACCTTCGCATCATTCGTAAGCCAAAGCTTCAGCTTTATCTTTGTCTTTCCCTCTTTATCCTTAAACACCGCTGCCTCTTTTACCTCACCGACTTCTATGCCGGCAAGCCTAACAGGCGCGGACTCCTGCACGCCATTCGCAAACCCCAGTATAACATTGATATTATACCCGGGCTTGAAGAAGAAGTCCCCTATAGAGAACGTTATTATCGTAAGCAGAATAAGCCCGACAAATACAAATAACCCGATCTTTACCTCTAATTCGATATTCCTTGGCTTCATAACCATATCTTAAGCTCCTTCTGTTAAAATGTTACGGTTAAAATTTTCTTTTTGCGTAATAGGCCCCTTTGCAGCACCTGTGATAAACTGTTTTACAACAGGGTCAGTTGTATTCTTTATCTCATCAGGTGAGCCTTCAGCTATTATCTTTCCATCATATAACATTGCTATCTTGCTTGCGATTTTATACGCACTCACCATATCGTGTGTAACTATTATAGATGTTACTCCCAGTTTCTTATGTAAGGTCATTATCAGATCATTAACAGCATCAGCCATAATAGGGTCTAAACCTGTGGTTGGTTCATCGTAGAGTACTATCTTAGGGTGCATGCATATAGCCCTTGCCAGGCCTACCCTCTTTTTCATGCCGCCGGAAAGTTCAGATGGCATAAGATCTTCAATACCGTATAGCCCGACAAGAGAAAGCGCCTCCTTAACCCTTTTTAGTATAGTCTGTTTATCCATATCTGTATGTTCAATAAGGTTAAAGCCTACATTCTCTGTGACTGTCAATGAGTCGAATAGGGCAGAGCCCTGGAAGAGCATACCAAACTGCATCCTCAAAGCCTTTAGGTCCTTGCCAGATAGCTTTGTAACATCCTGGCCATCTATTACTACCTGCCCGGATTCCGGCTTTAGGATACCTATTATATTTTTAAGTAAAACGCTTTTTCCACAGCCGGAGCGGCCTATTACTACCTCTGTAACACCTGTCTCTATTGTAAGATTTAAGCCCTTTAAGACCTTGTTTCCACTAAATGACTTATGTAAATTTATCGCATCTATCATATTCCCCCCGCTATCGTCCAATAAAATAAAATAATGCTGTGAATAAGCAGTCTGCTGCTATTATCAATACAAATGATGTAACAACGCTTAAAGTAGTAGAGCGGCCCACTCCTTCTGCACCACCACTCGTCCTGAAACCTTCATAACAACTTATTATAGCTATTATTACCGCAAAGATAACGCTCTTGAGCAAACCTGTGTATAGATCTTTTAAGTCGAGTGGGCTGGTTGTCATATTCATATACATATTAGACCCTATATGCAGTTTAAAAACACCTACTATATAACCTCCCAGCATGCCTACAAAATCCGCATAGACTGTTAAAAGTGGCAACATAAAGATAAGCGCCAAAAATCTAGGGACAACCAGATACTTTACAGGATTTGTCGCAAGGGTCTCTAATGCATCTATCTGTTCGGTTACCTTCATTGTGCCTACCTCTGCCGTAATAGCAGCCCCTACCCTTCCTGCTACAACTAGCGCAGTCAATACAGGTCCCAGCTCTCTTGTCATAGATAGTGCAACCAGGCTTGCTATATACATCTGGGCATTGATACGCTGCATCTGATATGCGCTCTGTAAGGCCAATACCATGCCGGTAAAGAAAGCTATAAGGAATACTATCGGCAGGGAGTTTACACCTATCTTATACATCTGGTCAAAGAGCTGCCTTCTTCGAAAAGGCGGTATAAAAGACCAGAAGATAGTCTCAAGCAAAAGAATTATTGCCCCACCCATATAATTAAGCAGGGTCTTGAACCGTTTTTTGAAGTTGCTTATTATTTTTTTAAAAGGCATAGTCTCTCCATACTGTTAAAATTTATATCTTTTCTTTACACCAAAAAATTCTTCTCTCTCCTTAGCCTTAAATTCTAATGTGCCTTTATTCAAGAGGCCTTCTTCATCTTCAATCTCATATTCCAATCCGAGCTCACTCTGTGGCCTTACAGGTTCATAGGCCGTCTCATCCCGGTCCAGGTACGTCTTAAAACCCACCCTTACACCTTTTCCGAGTGCCCTGCTTAAGGAAACCTCGCTGCTGCCCTCTGCCTTAGTTATATCCCAGCCTTCCCAGATTATAGTCTTATCATCTGCACTTATTACTATCTCTTCAAGAAATTGCTCTGTACCCATCTTTCGCATATCAAATGGGCCTTCGATATTAAGATGTGAATCTTCGCGTACTATTCTTGAATCATAGAGCTGCATCTGGGGGCCATTACCTTTTATATTTAATATTACAGCTTCATACCTTATATCACCCGCATGCCCATCTCTTGCTTCTAATCCTGCCTTTGTTGATAGATCCTTCAAAGGCCCTTCCACTATTACCTTTCCTGATAATTTTCCTGAGGCTATCGCGGTCTCTTCACTCCCTCCTGCGATAAGATGAAAGTCGATGATATTTAAGTCAGTAATAGCTGCCTTCAAAAAAGTCTTATTACCAAGGGCGCGCGATATAACACCTGATGCAGAGATCGTGTCACCTACCTTAAGATATATAAGCCTTGCAACATCCTCATCGATCCAGAGAGAAGACTCTATCTCATCGATAGGATGATAATTTAGTATAGTAGAGTCTGTGCTTATATCTGCTGTAAGATGAGAGAACTCTCCATCTTTAAAAATAAGTTTTGAGTAAAGATGCAGAATATTAGAAAAATCCAACCCCCATATCTTTACATGGTTGGTCTTTATATCCGCTTTTAGGATAGGCAATGTTGAGTAGTCTGCATCTATTGTAATGCTTCCGTCTTTCAGTATAATTACAGAACTTGAGGCAGATTCCTTGAGCCTGATCTCTGTATCCATCAATATCTCTGTTTCTATATTACGTTTATCCTTATCATAAACGCTGATCTCCGAACCCAGGTTTAGTATCCCAGGTGCTGATGATAAGAGATAACCATTAAGCAATATAGTTCTTTCTTTTAAGCCTTTCAATTCTGCAGAGATACTCATGTTATCCGCGCGGCCTTTCAATCCTATCCTGACCCTATCAAAAAGGCTATTTCCTTTATCAAAGAGCGGCCTTATATCAGATACGAAGTCGATTCTAAAGTTTTCTTCTTCTCTTAGGGCTCTTCCTTCTATATGACTACTGAAAAAATCTAATAGGTCAAAGTCCAGGCTCTCAACCAGGAGCTCATCTTTAGTAAGTTTTATCTTGCCCTTTATATCCTTAATAATAAGGTTATTATCTAATCTAAGAGAACCCCTCCCCAATGTAATAATAGTATCAGCCTCTTCGTCTGCCCTGCGCCTGCCTGTCAAGATGTCAAAGAGAGGGTATTGGAGCCTTGCAATGTTGAAATTTATCTCATAGCCGTCGAATTTACAGTTTAAATCGCGCAATATAGTCTTTGTAAATATATTGCTGCTTATTCCCTTTATTGTTACCTCAGCACCAATAGCATTCGAGAAGGCCTCTGACAGTTTATTTCTGAAAACAGAAATAAACTGCTCTTTTTTAATATTTATATAAAGAACGCTCACTGCAATAAACAAAATCAACAATAGAACAAATATAATCTTTAATCTGCTGCGGTACATAGAGTTAGACTTTATTAAACGTAAGGTGGTCCCTCTCAAAACCAACCTTTATCTTGGAGGCACCCTTAAAACTGCCCTTTATAATCTCTTCAGCCAGAGGGTCTTCAAGAAACCTCTGTATAGTTCTCTTTAGCGGGCGTGCACCATAAACAGGATCAAACCCCTTCTCGATAAGAAACTCCTTTGCCTCTTTTGCAAGTTCAAGCTCTATATTCTGTTCAGTCAATCTCTTGATTACTTCACCTACTTCTATGCCGACTATACTCTGTAGGTGTACCCTGTTAAGCGGGTGAAAAACAATAACATCATCAACCCTGTTTAAGAACTCCGGTTTAAACGTCTTCTTTGTAACTTCAAGCAGTTTCTCTTTTATATCCTTATATGTAATATTATCATCTTTAGGCTTAAATCCCAAGGCACCCTGTTTTTTCCAGAGATCAGCTCCTAAGTTTGATGTCATTATAACAACCGTATGTTTAAAATCCACTTTTCTGCCAAAGCTGTCTGTGAGCCTTCCTTCCTCAAATATTTGCAGAAGGAGATTAAAAACATCAGGATGCGCCTTTTCAATCTCATCCAAAAGCACAACAGAAT
>JABMRG010000069.1 GCA_013202935.1 Candidatus Omnitrophota bacterium | reverse complement strand
TTTGAAGAACCAGATAATATAATTTATGCCACTCATTTTTAGACTTGACAAAGGTTGCTGGTACTGATAAACTATTTTAAGATTAGATTAATGATAAAGGAGGTAGAAGTATGAAAAGAACAACAAAGGTCACAACAGTAGCTGTACTAATATTATGTATAGCAGCGGTGGCATTGCCAGCTTTTGCGCAGGAAGGCAGTGTTGTAGAGAGAATGGGCAAAAAGCTAGGTAGGGGTATTGTGAATATAGCAACCGGCTGGATAGAATTACCAAAGAATATATACGATACAAGCGTTGAAACAAACAATCCGCTTATGGGGATAACATATGGTACCTTAAAAGGGCTGGGCATGACAGTTGTAAGGACTGGAGCTGGTGTTTATGACACGGCTACATTCTTATTCCCTGTACCGCAGGATTATCAGCCCATACTTGAACCTGAGTTTGTGTTTGAGGAAAAATAAGATCCTGCCAATATTATTTGAAAGTGAAAAGCGAGGCATTGATTCTTTAAAATGAATAGTTTGACAAGAATATGCTTCGCTTTTTCACTTTCAAATGCCAAAAAGAGGTAATAGTAATATGGTTGCTAAAGATAAAGATTCCGCATCGCTTAAGGAAAGAAGAAAACGTATAAGGTCCGTAGGCTCAGAAGAACGAAGAGGCTATATAAGGACAGAGAGTTCTGTGTCGCTTACTTTAGATATGAAAGATGCAGGTATTGACAAAATGATTACTGCTGCCACAAGAAACGTAAGCGCTACAGGGCTTATGGTTGAAGCTGACAGAGAGGTGCCCGTTGGCTCAGAAGGTAAGATGGGTATTGAGACCCCCGGCTCTCATAATCCTGTGCACGCAACAGGTAAGGTAGTCTGGTGTAGCCCCGCAGAAGATGGTGGCAAGTTTAATTATGGCATTGAGATTACTAGTATCGAAGAAGACAACAAGAATACATTCCTTAAGTTTTTATGCGACGCCATCTATAAGGTGAGCGACATATAGTGTTCCCCAATAAATTCATTATTTACCATTTTTTCTCTTGTATTTCGTAGTCACTTCATTTATTATATAACTAAGTAAAGGAGGTAGGAATAGCATGAGCAAGAAGCTAAGTTTTTCTATAGTAGTAATTATACTTGCTGCTATGGGGATTGGACTTATATCAACCACTGAAGGCTATGCCCAGGAAGAGTCTGAGAATAAGGTTGTAAGGTTCTTCAAGAATGTATTTAATTGGCCCTTTGGTGTTACTAAGGAGAGTGCTGAGGCAGTAGGCCGGACTACAAAGAGGGCAACAGATACAGTAATTACTACAGGCAGTAGCGCAGTTGATACTGTGACAGGTAAACCGGAAAAGATACAGGATGTAGTCGTTGAGCCTATAAAAGGGTCTGCTGAGACAGCTTATACTGCAGTAGAAGGAAGTGTAAAAGCGCCTATTGAAGGCACAAAAGAGTCTTTTGAGTAGGTAAAAATTTACTCGGTGGGGGGAATGAATTAAACTAAAAAAGAGAGGGAATTTATCTATTCTCTCTCTTTTTTTGGTATACAGATGAAAATAAAAGTCAGATATATAGAAGATGTAGCTATAGTAGAAGTAGAAGGCAAGATCAATATAAACTCATCCAAGCTGATAGAGGTGGTAGGTTCTATTCTTGATTCCGGCTACCGTAAGTTGATAGTAGACATGAAAATGGTAGATTTTGTGGATTACAACGGGTTGAGCGTTCTTGCCATAACATATAAGAATACCCTGAATAATAAGGGTGTGATGAAACTTTGCAATGTATCTTTGCACGTGCAGGAATTGTTGAGGGTTGTAAGGCTTGATGAGGTATTTGACATATATAATGATGCTGAAGAGGCCATGGAAAAGCTCAGCAAAAAACCCAAGAAAAAATCCAAAAAGGAAGATGCCTCAGATCAGCAGCTTAGAAGACGTTTTCAGAGGCTTGATATAGAGATGCCCATAAGTTTTAAACTTAGTGGCAAGTCGAGGTATAAAGGGGATAGCCGCTTGCAGTCCGGTAGGGTAGCCAATATAAGCGGGGCAGGCATCTTTATACGCACAATAAATATATTTCCACCAGGTACTAAAGTAGATTTGGAGGTAATGCTGAAAGGCTCAAAAGAGCTGACATACTTTGAAGGAGTAGTTATGTGGCTTGCTGATAAAGGGCTTCAGGCAGATATGTACCCTGGCATGGGTGTGGCATTTACAGGTATTTTTAAACATGCGCAAGAGGAACTCATTGAGTTTATAGAGAAGCATGCTGTACAGCGAAGAGACAGTATAGATTAAGGAGGATAGGCTAATATGAAGACTAACGTATTTATATATCTTATAATAATAGGACTCGCCTGTTGCTTCTGCCCAGGATCTTATGCAGCACCTGTAGGCGGTAGTAACCCTATTATAGATGGCAACCTGGTGGCATTTGCATTTGAGTACGATTATATATTTGATAGGGACCTTAAATCATCAGACATAAGTACAGGTGAGATCTCTGAGCAGAATACATTTTACTGTAAGCTCAGTTTTAAACCGGTTGATTTTTTGAG